>JAJYBA010000235.1 GCA_021779235.1 Bacillota bacterium | reverse complement strand
ACTTTTAAATTACTTAGTGTTTTTGTTACAAACTTGTCTTTGCCACTCTCATCAACACCTACCTTCATTGTAAGTTTTAGTGCACTGGCTACCTTTGTAGATACTACTGCCATACTGACTCACTCCTTTCATTTTGTTTTCATTGAATATATATGCCTCCAGGAGATTTTGTGCGGGATTTTTTAAATTTTATAATTTTCATCCTTCAGCACCATGAAGAGAAATAGCATTTGTAGCAATATATGACTTTTCACATAAGTGCTCTCAATTTTTCTAAAGCTTTCTTCTTGATCCTTGCAAATTGATGGTAGCTTTTATCACTATCACAGGCTATTTCTCCTAGGGACTGATCTAGGAGATAATATCTTTCTATGACTTCACGCTCAAAGGGTTCAAGCGTATCCAAAGAAGCATATAATTTCTTCACTTCCGTGTAAGCAATTACTTCATCCTCTAGGGTAAATTCATAATCTCCTGCAGTATCAAAATCTAGCATTTCATTGTTTGGAACTTCTCTAAAATGTTTTATTTGTCCTTTCAAAAGTGCTTTGAAGTTCATTCGTATAGAATTTATACAGTAGCCGTAAAAACTATTGCTACCTAGCTTGTACATAGCAATGGCTTTGATAACAGAGAGGTAACCATGTTGAACTAAATCTTCTAGTTCGTAATCCTTAATGTGATACCTTGAAGCCTCCTTAAATATGAGATATTTAAACTTTTCAATTATCTCCTCTGTAGCACCACTGTCTTTAGCTTTCGCCTTTTCAACTAGTTTTTCCATGATAAAACACCATCCTTTTTATTTTTTAAGTAATTTCACTTTAAATCCTCAGTATCTTCATGCCTATCTGAAAGTGCAAGTAATTGCTTTTCTAGGACATTAAAATCATAAGTTCTTTGCTCATAGTCGCAGAAACTACCCTTTTTCACGTTGCGATTTAGGTTGCTACTTTTATTATTAGCCCACTGTTTTTGATAGGCAGTTACTTCCTCAGGAGTTTTTATACCACTACTGATCCAGCTATTTAGTACTTTAGTAATATATTTCATGGTTTTGGCATTATAGTTTATAGCCTCTTCTATTGCCAGGATAATAACTTCATTACTTACCTGCGAGCTAAAGTCTAATAGCGTTTCATATTCCAAGGGACTTATGGCATGTACATTTTCTTCAAAGATTCTAACTATCTCCTTTATCCCCTCACTATCAGTAGCAGAAGTATTAAATTTATGTCTTAATAGGGCTAGTTTTTCTTCTTTACTTCTTCTTTCTTGCTTTTTATTTATTACTTCTTCTTTATTATTTCTTATTCTATTACTTGGTAGCCCCTTATAAGCCCCTTGTAAATCTCCACTAAGAATTTCATTAATTTCAAATTCACTTAATTCGTGAATTTCTCCCTCTTCTGCAGAAGCCTCAGCATTAGCTTCCAGAGTAATGAGGTTCTCAAAGATTCTCTCTACGTCGAGCCCTGCTACTTGGCATTTTTTAAAGAGTATTCTAAGAAACTCTTTATGTTTAACTTTACTAAGCTCGCGATGTACGCATTTGATTGCATTTACATTATTAGGAGTGTTGTATTTTATCCAATTTATGATCATAAGCTCTTTTGTATCCTCGCAGTATAGGATCTTTTTATAATCACAGAATCTTTTAATTAGCTTCTCTACAGTTTCGCGGTTGTAACCAGTTTCTGTTTCTATAATTCTTTTTGATATTTCATAAATGCCACACTGTGTGGTTTTGCAGTTTGATATAAGATATAAATAAAAGTATTTCTCCTCTGGGGTAAGTTCAAGCACAAAGCTATCACTCCAAAATTCAGTATAAAGCTGCCTGTATTTAGCCATTATTTATTCCTCCTTTGATAATAATTACAGTTCAATGTAGTTTATTAACTTCTTTGTAAAAATATATCACATAATAATTTCTCTGTAAAATTACAAAGTCGTTAAATAACGACATATTGGACTATAGGTAATTATTACCTATTATTTACGCTTATTTACTTCATTTTCCTTTAAAAGTTGACAAACTATGGAAAATGACGTATAATTATTTTACCAAGTTACTAGTAGGAGGAATATTTATGGTTCTATCTAAAAGAGAAATTGGACTGTTAATAAAAGAAGCACGAAAGCATAAATCTGAAATAGTAGGTAAGAAATATACTCAAGGGATGCTAGCAGAGGATTTGGAGCTTTCAAGAGGGTATATTGGTGATGTGGAGAATGGAAGGATTTATCCGAGCTATGTTCTTTTAAACAGAATTGCAGAAAAGTGTGAAGTACCCTTAAGTTTTTTTGAGGATGAGAAAAAAAAACTTATACAGGAAATTCCTGAAGAAGTTATTGAAAGCGTTGTAGTAAAGGAACCCATATTAAAGGATACCGAAGTAATGGATGTAGAAGAGGCTATGGATATTGCTCTTTCACAACCAGGGCTTATGTTAAATGGTGAGCTATTATCAGATGAGAGTAAAATAGCTCTTGCAAATGCTATAAAGTTGGGACTTGCTTATGC
>JAJYBA010000234.1 GCA_021779235.1 Bacillota bacterium | reverse complement strand
TCCCTGATGTTAAATTTGTTAAATGTTTTGTTTGGGATACTTTAGAAGGTATGAATCCATTATCTAATGTGATTACTTTACCAATAAAATAACTTTGAAGGCGGGTACTTTGGTATCTGCCTTCACTTATTTAGCACATTTATTCCATATTGAATAATGTGAATATTTAATCTTTGTACAAAGAATTGAAAATGCTATGTAAAGTATAGTATTATATGAAATGTGAAGGTAAACACTAATTTTTAAAGGTTAAATTTTATATAAAAATAAGCTCACTAATATCCATTGAGTGAGGGCTTTCAAAAATAAAAAGTTACTACAGTGAAGGAGATAACATGAAGAGAATATTAGATACTATTATTGATAAAAACAGACACTTTACAAAGAACGGTAAGGTTGCATCTTATATACCAGAACTTTCTAAAGCAGACGGAGAGGCTCTTGGTATGTGTGTAACTACTCTGGACGGCGAAGAATTTTTTGCAGGGGATTATGAGACTAAATTTACCATACAAAGCATATCAAAGGTTGTTACACTTATGTTAGCCATAATCGACAATGGTGTAGATTATGTGTTTTCTAAAATAGGAATGGAGCCCACGGAAGCCGCTTTTAATTCTATAATAAATTTAGAAAACAATACTGACCAAAGACCATTAAATCCAATGATAAATGCAGGAGCTATAGCGACAGTTTCCTTAATCTCTGGAGATACTGCAGAGGAAAAGTTTAATAGAATATTAAAGTTTACAAGAAAAATTACAGGTAATCCAGACATTAATATTAATGAAAGTGTTTATGAATCAGAAAGAGCTACAGGAGATAGAAATAGATCTCTAGCTTATTTTATGAAGAGCACAGGGGTTATCGAAGGTAATGTGGAAGATGTTTTAGACGTATATTTTAGACAATGTTCCATGGAAGTTAATTGTAGAGATATAGCAAGAATTGGCGCTATGCTTGCTAATGCTGGAGTTATTATATCTAATAATGAAAGAGTTATCTCAAGAGAAGCCACTAGAATAATTAAAACTATAATGGTTACTTGCGGTATGTATGATGCTTCAGGTAATTTTGCAGTACACATAGGAATACCTGCAAAAAGCGGTGTAGGTGGAGGAATAATGGCAGCGGTACCTAGAAGAATGGGCATTGGTGTTATTGGACCGTCTTTAGATGATAAAGGCAATAGTATTGGTGGTATAAAGGTTTTGGAAGAATTGTCTAGAGAGCTAGATTTAAGTATATTTTAAAAAACAAATTAGCTTAGGAACTTTAGTGAATTTTTAGGGTCTGGAATATTTTCCGGATCTTTTTTTATTTAATAGGATATTTTAAGAAAATAAGTTTAGAATTGATTAGTGAAGTGAATTAGCAATTCTAGCAATATATGATTTTATTCTTTATAGAATTATAGAGGAAGTTTGTTATTTTCGAAGATGATTTGTTGTTATAATACAACATTAACTGTTATAATTGTATGAGGCATATCAAAAGAAGAACTAGTAAGTATGCTACTCTATTATGCATATTTGACTTTTTATTTTTATCATATGCCTAAGGTAAGGCTAAACTTAAGTAGAAGTGGAGAATATAATATGCTAAGATTTTTGGACGGTGGAGAGTCTCATGGAAGAGCTCTTATGGCTATAATAGAAGGAATACCTTCTAATTTTAAACTTGATATGAACTTTATTAATAATGAATTATTTAGAAGACAACAAGGCTATGGTCGTGGAAGTAGAATGAAAATTGAGAAGGACAATGTAGAATTGTGGTCTGGAGCACGCGGCAATACCACTACAGGGAATCCAATTACCATGGTGATTTTCAATAGAGATTATGAAAACTGGAAGGATATAATGTTATCTGAACCCAGTGAAGATGAAAAGATTGGGGTGGTAAGACCAGGGCATGGCGATTTAGTAGGGTTTCTTAAATACGGTACAGGAGATATAAGAAACACTATAGAAAGGACTTCTGCCCGTGAGACTGCTATTAGAACAGCAGTGGGTGCTTTATGCAAAGACATGCTTAGAACCTTGGGAATTGAAATTAGGAGTAAAGTCACTAGCATAGGGAACATACGTGATGAAGAAGTTGATATTTTTAATGATGAAGTATATGATAAAATAGAACATAGTGAAATTAGATGTTATAACGAAAAAATAGAAGAGGCAATTAAGTTAGAAATTGATAAGTGCAGCGAGGCTGGAGATACCATAGGTGGAAGCATTTTGGTAAGTATTAAAGGTGTACCACTGGGAATTGGGAGTTTCACCCAATGGGATAGGAAATTGGATGCTTTACTGTCATTTGCAATAATGTCAGTCCAAGGAATTAAAGCCATAGAATTTGGAAACTCACTAGATTTAGATAGACGAGGCAGTAATTTTAACGACGAAATTTTTTATCATGAAGGAAAGATAGTTAGGCACACAAATAATGCTGGAGGGATTGAGGCAGGCATATCCAATGGCGAAAATATAAATATTAAGGCGTTTATGAAACCAATACCTACCATAAGA
>JAJYBA010000233.1 GCA_021779235.1 Bacillota bacterium | reverse complement strand
ACTATATCCGCATTCTCCCCTAAATTCTTCTCCTATTTTTAGTAATTTTTCTCCTACAACATCATAAACCTTTTTATTTTCTTTATTCTCTATATACTCTATATCCTGGGCTCCCTTATTTGAGGTTCTTACTAGTGAAAATAATCCTTTTTCCTTATTTTTCACATAAGGAAGATATGGTTCTATACTATCCATACCCATGTATGGATTTACAGTTATAAAATCACTTTCAAAATCTCCTTCAAAGTGAGCTTTAGCATACATTTCTGCAGTTTTTGCAATGTCTCCTCTTTTAATATCTGCAATAACTATGCCGCCTTTACTTTTTATATAATTTAGAGTATCTTTATATACCTTTAATCCTTTGAGTCCCAGAGCTTCATAATAGGCTATTTGTACCTTATAACAAGCTGATACATCAAAAGTAGCATCAATTATTGCCTGATTAAATCTATATAAGGCATGTTCTTCATATTCAAACTTATTTCTAAAACTTTCAGGTAAGTATTCTAAACCTGTATCAAGCCCTACACATACATGACCGTTCTTTTCTACACTTTTAAATAATTTATCTATAATCAATTATTACTCCACCTTTACTATTTTATTTGAAAATTCACTATTTTGCTTTATAAACTATGTTCCCTGCCTTAATGGTGTACATTACTTTCCCCATTACAGCCTTTCCCTCAAAGGGAGAATTCTTTCCTTTAGATAAGAACTCTGTAGTATCAATATTATATTTAGATTTAGTATCCAAGACCACCAAGTCTCCGTCGAATCCTATTTTAATTTCACCTTTGTTCAGCCCCATAATTTTAGCTGGGTTTTTTGACATCAATTCAGAAAGTTTATTTAGAGTAATATGTCCCTCGCCTACCAGTTTAGTGAAGCATACAGCAAAGGAGGTTTCTAAACCTGATATACCAGGAGCCCCCTTAATTTTATCCTCCGTGCTATGTGGTGCGTGGTCAGTAGCAATAACATCTACAAAACCCTCTTTTATAGCTTCAATTAAGTAATTTACATCCTCAGTTTTCCTCATAGGTGGATTTACTCTATACTCAGTTTCCTCAGTCAATGCTAAATGATGTGGAGTTACTTCACAGGTTATTCTTCCTCCCTGCTTTTTCCCTTCAATAATATCTTTCATAGCTTCTTTCGTACTAACATGAGCTAAGTGAAGCTTGCAACCAGTAAATTTTGAAAGAGTTATGTCTCTCCAGGTCATCATATTTTCAGCAAGTCTAGTATCAACCTCTACTAATTCTTCATTTTCAGCATGGGATATTACTGTTAAATCCTTTTCTTTAGCCTTTAGCATAGCATCTAACATTATCTTACTATTAGCAACGCCTTTACCATCATCGGATATAAATCTTACTGCTGTAGTTAGCTCACATAGGTGATCTATAGATTCTCCCTTTAGATCCTCTGTAATAGATGCACATTGATGAATGTCCAAAAGATTTATTTCTTTAGCTTTTTTTAACACCTTATTAATTGTGTTCATGGAGCTACATACTGGATTTGTATTTGCCATAAGGTTTACTGCAGTATAGCCACCTCTAACTCCTGCCTGACTTCCAGACAACAAGTCTTCCTTATAGGTATATCCCGGCTCTCTAAAATGACTGTGAAGATCTACAAAAGAAGGGGCTAAAATATATTCCTCTCCATTTAAAATCTCACAGTCTTTTTCTAGCTTTTTTCCTATTTCATATATTATTCCTTCATTTATATAAACATCGCCAATAAAATCCTGTGATGAATCAATTATTCTTGCATTTTTGATTAATAATTCCATAACTCTACCATCCCTTCACACTGCATTAAGATTTATTTGTAGGATTTAAACCTTTGTTCAAATCCTACGCAATTTATAATTTTAATTATGTGTTCTATTATGATTTACTAGTAGGGTTATTAATCTCATCGCAGTATATACATCTATATTGACCCTTTTCTCTATTTGCTAAGTAAAAACTATGCAAAATTTCTTGTTCTATAGATGTTATGCATCTTGGATTATTGCATTTTATAACATTCTCAATTTTCTCTGGTAAATTTAATTTAACTTTATTTTCAATTTCTTCTCCAGATATTATATTTATTGTTATGTTAGGATCTATAAAACCTAACACTGTAAAATCTATATCAATTTCATTTTCTATCTTAATTATATCTTTCCTGCCAAGTTTCTTGCTAGGTGCATTCATAATAAGTGCCACTGTAAAGTCAGCATTATCGAGACCTAAATAGTTAAATATTTTTATTCCAACACCAGCTTTAATATGATCTATTACTATTCCTCTTTTTATACTATTTATTGTTACCATTATTTATCCACCCCCAAAAGCTTAGCAATAAGTGCCATTCTTGCATACATACCATATTTTGCTTGTTTAAAGTAACAAGCCCTTGGATCAGTATCAATTTCCACAGCTATTTCATTTACTCTAGGAAGTGGGTGAAGAACTATCATATCTTTCTTAGCCTTTTCCATTTTCTCTTTATCTAGTATATAACTATCTTTAAGTCTTATATAATCTTCCTCAT
>JAJYBA010000039.1:4110-10980 GCA_021779235.1 Bacillota bacterium | reverse complement strand
AGATTAAATGTTAGTATTTCTAAGGACGAACTAAAAGATTTAGCTGAAACTATTAATAAAATGCTGGATGGTATTCAAGCCTCTTATGAACTGCAAAACCAGTTCGTATCAGATGCTTCTCATGAGCTTAGAACCCCAATAGCTGTTATTCAAGGCTATGCAAATATGCTGTACCGTTGGGGAAAAGATGATAAAGAGGTATTAGATGAAGCAATTACAGCTATCAAGAGTGAAGCTGAGGATATGCAACAGCTAGTAGAAAAACTTTTATTTCTTGCAAGAAGTGATAAAAACACACAAAAAATAGAAAAAGAAAGTTTTTATATTAATGACTTAATTGAAGAAATTATAAAAGAAACAAAATTAATTGATACTTCCCATGAAATTAAAAATGATGTAAATGAAAAAACTTCTATTTATGCAGATAAAAAATTACTTAAACAAGCATTAAGAGTTTTTATTGATAATAGCATAAAATATACCCCTAGTGCTGGAAGTATTACGCTAAATAGCTATATTAAAAAGAAGAATTTGATGCTAGAAATTATAGATACAGGAATAGGTATTCCTAAAGAGGATCTTCCTTATATTTTCAATAGGTTTTATAGATGCGATAAGTCCAGAACAAAAGAAAGTGGTGGAACAGGCCTTGGATTATCTATAGCAAAATGGATTATTGGTAAACATAATGGCTCCATTGTAGTAGAAAGCAGACCTGAAATGGGAACCAAGATAAGCATTGGGCTTCCATTAAAAAATAAATTATAACTACTCAAATATCATAAACCATCCCATGAAGGTTCGGTATGTAGGATGCTAAACAATTAATAATTGTTTAGTGCCCAAGAGGAATGCAGAAGGGCTGATAGTAGAAAATTCGTTAATAGACTCTAAGCTTATTCCATGAAAAATTTCCTATCCTCTGGGTATTCCTTAGGGGGACATAACAATTCTCAATTGTTATGCGCACTTATTCGACGTCCTGTCTCAGAAGTGCTAGCAGGCCTTCCTAGCCTGCTTACGGAAATTTTTCATTACATAAACTAAGAGTCTGTAAAACTCATTATATACTATCCCCCACACTCCTACATACTTTCATCTTCATGATTATAATCTGTCTTTACAAATATAAGTACAATATATTTTGCATTATAATATTACTTAACAGGACACACAGATATAGCTAAGAATTATATTAAACTTATCCTATATATTCTAAATCATTTATATCTTTCTTTCTTACAGTAGATACAAATCTCTAAATTCTAGTAAAAATAATAACAGTAAACTTAAATTATCTTAATATCTAAGTGGTTACAATAAATTATAATATTATTATTGAAGTTAACAATTTTTTCTTATATTATGCTAACAAAAGTATATATTGCGTAGAATGCATTTGAATAAGCCTTAGTAATTCTTAACTAAGTTTAGTGGAAGATACGTTAAGAAAAGTGCATGTTTGAGCGTTAGCGAGTTTGCACTTTTTAGTATCTTGCAATAAACTTAGTTTAGAATTACTTGGCGAAGTGAAAGCATTCTAGCAATATATACTTTTCGCTATAGCGTAATATAAGAAAAACGCACATTCAAAGAACAGCAGTGAATTTTCATACACTGCTGTTCTTTGAATTATTAGTTAATTTATTTTTCGAAAACATTGATATACATTTGCTTAAGTTCACTTATTAATGGATATCTTGGGTTAGCTCCTGTACATTGGTCATCAAAAGCTTGCTCACTCATATGGTCTAAGGTAGCATAGAATTTTTCTTTAGATACTCCTGCTTCACTTATTGTCATAGGAATGTTAATTTTAGCTTTTAATTCATCAATAGCTTTAATTAATAATTCTATTTTTTCATCCTCAGTGTTTCCACCTAACTGTAAATAGTCAGCAATTCTTGCATATCTCCATTTAGCATTTGGATATTTATATTGTGGGAAGGCTGCTTGTTTTCTTGGGTTATCTACAGCATTAAATCTTATAACCTCGTTGATTAATAATCCGTTAGCCACACCGTGCGGTACATGGTGCTCTGCTCCTAATTTATGTGCCATTGAATGGCATACTCCTAGGAAGGCATTAGCAAACGCCATACCAGCTATAGTTGAAGCATGAGCCATTTTTTCTCTTGCTTTTATATTAGTTGTACCTTCACTGTAAGCCTGTGGTAAATACTTGAATATTAATCTCATTGCTTCTAGCGCCAAGCCATTAGTATATTCTGATGCAAGTACTGATACATAAGCTTCTATAGCATGAGTTAAAGCATCTATACCTGACGCTGCTGTTAGCCCCTTTGGCATATTCATCATGAGCTCTGCATCTACTATAGCCATATCTGGAGTTAACTCATAATCAGCTAATGGGTATTTAACTCCACTTTTTTCATCAGTGATTACTGCAAATGGAGTAACCTCTGAACCTGTACCTGCTGATGTTGGTATTGAAACCATCATAGCTTTTTCACCCATCTTAGGGAATGGATATACTCTCTTTCTAATATCCATAAATCTCATAGCTAAATCTTCGAATCTCACTTCTGGATGCTCATACATTACCCACATGATTTTAGCTGCATCCATTGGTGATCCTCCACCAAGTGCTATAATTGTATCCGGATTAAAGATTGCCATTTCTTTAGCACCTTTTTTTGCTGTAGCAAGAGTTGGATCTGGTTCTACATCATAGAATATTTTAAAGTCTACTCCGATTTCTTCTAAAATACTTGTAACTTTGTCAACATATCCTAAATCATAAAGAACTTTATCAGTTACTATAAATGCTTTCTTTTTATTCATATCCTTTAATTCTTTTAATGCTACTCCAAGACTGCCGTATTTGAAATAAACTTTTTCTGGAACTCTAAACCAAAGCATATTTTCTCTCCTCTCAGCTACACTCTTCACGTTCAATAAATGTTTAACTCCAACGTTTTCTGATACGGAGTTTCCACCCCATGAACCGCAACCTAGAGTTAATGAAGGAGCTAACTTAAAGTTGTATAAATCTCCTATAGCGCCTTGAGCTGCTGGCATATTTACTATAATTCTTCCTGTCTTCATGGCTGCACCAAACTTAGCTATTCTATCTGCAGACTTAGTTCTGTGAGTGTATAAGGATGAAGTGTGTCCAAAGCCTCCAAGTTCAACAAGTCTTACTGCTTTTGTTAAAGCTTCATCAAAAGTTTTCACCTTATACATAGCAAGTACTGGAGATAATTTTTCATGTGAAAAGGCTTCTTCAAGTTCTACAGATTCAACTTCGCCAATAATTACTTTTGTTTCTTCTGGAACTTTTACTCCTGCCATTTCTGCTATCTTATAAGCAGATTGACCTACTATATTTGCATTTAATGCTCCGTTAGTTAATATTACTTTTCTTACTTTATCTACTTCAGCTTTTTTAAGGATATAAGCCCCTCTGTCAGCAAATTCTTTTCTAACTTCATCATAAATTTCTTCCATAACTAATACTGCTTGTTCTGAAGCACATATTACCCCATTATCAAAGCTCTTTGAAAGTAAGATTGAGTTTACAGCCATCTTAATCTCAGCTGTTTCATCAATAATTGCTGGTGTATTTCCTGCACCAACTCCGATAGCTGGTTTTCCTGACGAATAAGCAGCTTTAACCATTCCTGGTCCACCAGTTGCAAGTATTATATCCGCTTCTCTCATAACAACTTGTGAAAGTTCTACTGAAGGCTCATCTATCCAAGCTATTATACCTTTTGGTGCGCCTGCTTTAACTGCAGCATCTAAAATTATTTTAGCTGCTGCAATAGTAGAGTTTTTAGCTCTTGGATGTGGGGAGAAAATGATACCATTTCTAGTTTTTAATGATATAAGAGCTTTAAATATTGCTGTTGATGTTGGATTAGTAGTTGGCACAACTGCTGCTACAACTCCTATTGGTTCTGCAATTTTTGTAATACCAAAGGATTTATCTGTATCTATAACGCCACAAGTTTTGTCATCTTTATATTGATTATATATATATTCTGAAGCAAAATGATTTTTTATAACCTTGTCTTCTACAATCCCCATACCTGTTTCTTCTACTGCCATTTTTGCTAAATCAATTCTCGAATTATTTGCTGCCATTGCTGCTTGTCTAAATATTTCATCTACCTGTTCTTGAGTATAAGTAGAAAATTGTTTCTGTGCTTCTCTTACTTCTTTTATTCTAATCATTAATTCTTCAACGTTTGTTACCTTCATATTCTACACCTCTTTCATAAAATTAGCTTATATAACTTGTAACCTTTGAATAATAAAATTTAATTGATTAATTGGAAATAATTTTTATTTAATATTTTAAAACCTTAGTACTAGAATTAATTATTTTGTTGTCAGTATATAAATTTTCCTAAAGAAAGATATATACTGACAACAAGCTTTAACAACTATGATTTATGTGTTTTAAAATAACTTTTTTTATTCTGAATGTTTGCTCCTTGTTTATGTGTTAATTATATCACAATGTTTTTATGGTTGTAAAGAGTGTTTTGATAAATTTTTAACATATTTTCTTGCATATACGAATCATCCAATAACTTGTAATGCTTTACACACCAGTGAATTCAGAAGCTTCCAATAAAATTATTTTCTTTAATTTAGAATATTTTTCGTTTTTTTATTTATTATTTATCATTATTAATTTATTCCAAACGGAAAAGTATGTTATTTTTTAAACAAAGTAATTTATTTAGATAAAAGATCCGATAATTTTATTATAATAAAACAAGGTATAGTATAAATACCACACCTTACATTTTCATTCTTAAATGGTTTAAAATATTATTTATATTATGATTTTTTATCTATTGTGTAGATGTTTGTATATTTATGGTCAAAACTCGTCACAATATGCAAATATTTATTTGATTATTTGTATATTATTTTACACATACTATAGTTATATGGTATGATTAAATTTGCGCTTGTTCTAATATCTAATTAAAGATTATATTTATTTAATTAGATGTTTTAAGAAGCATTTAAAATGTTGTTTATAGCTTTTGAAATATGGAAATTTATAGTAAAGTATCTTGCTAGTAAATTTTCTAACCTTTACTCAGGATGTTTTTACAATATTAGCAAATTAACTTCATTGCGAGTAACTTGCTAACTATAGAAATATACTTATTGAAGGATATTATAATTTCCGGTATGGATTTCGATATGATTGAGCAATAATTAAAATATATTAAATAGTATCAGTTAGTAGGGATGTTTTAATCTATATTTATTGGTATACTATATTATACGAGGAGTGATATTATGCACATAAGATTAGGCTACGTGGCTACGGCATTAAAACTAGGAAAAATAACTTCTTCCAGCACAGTAACTTATTCTACATATACTAAACAATCGACGGATAGAGATAAACTTGAAAAACTACAAAAGGTAGCGGTATCAAACGTTAATGATTTGTATAAGATTCTAGAATATACTGTAAGAAATAATATTCACTTTTATAGAATAACTTCTGCTTTAATTCCTTTAGCAACTCATCCTGAGGTTACAGATTGGGAGTTTAGAAGAATTTTAAAAAAGGACTTCGAATGGCTTGGAAATTTTATTAACAATAATGATTTAAGAGTAGATACTCATCCTGATGAATTTAATGTTTTAAATAGTTCTAAAGAAGAAGTAATAAAAACTACTGAAAGAAATTTGTGGCACCATGCAAATCTTTTTAAGGATATTAATTATCCCTTAGGAAAAATGGTATTACACATCGGCGGTAAAGAAGGCGGAAAGCTGGCTGCTACCGAAAGATTCTTTAAGAATTTTAATAACTTACCAAAAGAAATAACACAATTATTAATATTCGAAAATGATGATAAAAGCTTTACTACCAGAGAAGTATTGAATATATGTCAAGAAATAAATGCACCTATGGTACTAGATGTACATCATCATAACTGCAACAACGGAGGCGAAGAATTAGAACCTATGTTAAAAGATATATTTGCTACTTGGGAAGGGCAACCCCTACCTCCGAAACTACACTTTTCAAGCCCAAAAGCTGGAGAAAAAGATAAAAAACATGCTGATTACATTGATGCTAATTCCTTCATTGAGTTTATTGAAAAATGTATTCCTTTAGGAATAGACTTAGATATAATGCTTGAGGCAAAACAAGCAGATTTGGCCTTATATAAACTTGTTGAGGAAATAAAAAATCTTAAACCTGAGTGGAACTGGCTTGATACTAGCACTTTAGAATTTCAATAAAATTCAATTATAAAAAGAAGACTTCAAGAATATTTATATTCCTGAAGTCTTATGTTTTATGTAATACTATTTAATATCTTATTCTGCTTTGCAAATAAAATTAGTTACGCTGCTTCATTACAGTTTAAAATTTCATTTTCCACATTTTTCACATCGACTTTTAATACTTTCATAAATACATCAGTTAACATTTCAGATGCATAACCTAAAAATGATCCTATAATCATAGATATAATTGCAATCTTAAAATTCATACCAGATGCTATAAATGCTGACCAACCAATAAAGGACCCTGGAATAAATGAAACTAGTGCCAGCCTAGATTGTAAACATATCGCCAATGAGCCTAATCCGTTTCCAACTGCGATTGCTTGTACATTCCCCAAAGATGGTGCAAATAAATTAGATAGCTGTACTCCTGAAAATCCCCAACATATCCCGCTTATATTAGCAATTAAAGCTTTCTTTACACCCTTTATACCACTTACCCCTGAAGCAAAAAAACTAGACCAAGCTAAGAAACCTGCTACCGTACTGAGTCCTATTGAAAAACTTACTATGGTCCAAATTGCAGCAACAATACCACTGCTAATTCCTATGGCTAATATTTTTTTCATG
>JAJYBA010000039.1:0-4100 GCA_021779235.1 Bacillota bacterium | reverse complement strand
ATTCCTATAAAGTACATAACGATGATTAATGGTTATCCCTAATTTTAAAATAAAAAAAAGCCCCTATACATACATTGATAATTTATCAAATATGCATAGGGACGAATAATAGTCGTGTTATCACCCTTTTTTACGATGGTAAAATCGTATTGCCTTTAAAGTGGCAATCCACAAATCTTCTTTGAAAGATTTTTCATTATATTAATTTTTCATTGAGAATAAAGTATACTCTATTTTAAAAGAATTATCAAGTAAAATTTCAACATAATTTAAAAACAAAAGTCTTCACTTCCATAAGTGGGAGTCTAAATCCCCTTCTGCGGTCGCTAACATTGTGGCATCCAAGATGATGATCTAATAAAGTAGTCTTCAATCCATTAGTGTCTTTTCTATCTTATTAGTCTCTTCCTTTGTAAAATCTAAGTTATCAAGAGCTGCAACATTTTCTTCAATCTGATTTACTTTACTAGCACCTATAAGAGCAGAAGTAACTTTTCCCTCTCTTAATACCCATGCTAAAGCCATTTGCGCTAAGCTTTGTCCTCTTTCATTTGCGATTTCATTAAGGGTGTATATTTTTTTAAGCTTCTCTTCTGTAATGTCCTTTGAGCTAAGAAATTTAGAGGAACCTGCTGCTCTAGAGTCTGCAGGTATGCCTTTTAAATATTTATTTGTAAGTAATCCCTGTGCTAAGGGAACAAATGCAATAGTGCCTATACCTTCCTCACTAAGTACTTGTTGAAGTTTTTCCTCAATCCATCTATTAAGTAAGGAATAAGATACTTGACTTATTACAAAAGGAGTTCCCAGTCTTTTTAATATACTTACTGCCTTTTGTGTATCTTCTGCTTTATAATTAGATAACCCAATATATAATGCCTTTCCCTGTCTAACCATTAAATCTAAAGCATTCATTGTTTCTTCGAGAGGTGTATTTGGGTCTGGCCTATGGTGGTAAAAGATATCTACATAATCAATACCCATACGCTGAAGGCTTTTATCTAGACTAGCAGTTAAATATTTTTTAGAACCCCAGTCACCATAGGGACCTGGCCACATATAGTACCCTGCCTTTGTAGAGATTATCATCTCATCTCTATGCGACGCAAGGTCCATTTTTAGTATTCTACCGAAATTATTTTCAGCCGACCCTTCTGGTGGACCATAATTATTAGCTAAATCAAAATGAGTTATGCCTAAATCAAATGCTTTTTGAATTAAAAGACGGCTATTCTCAAAGGAATCCTCATAACCAAAATTATGCCATAGCCCAAGTGAAATTGCAGGTAATTTAAGCCCACTGTTTCCACATCTATTATAAATCATTTTATCATATCTACTGTTTGAAGCCATATAACCCATACTTCTCCTCTCCCTTACATTAAATTTATTTATAAAGCCTTACTCCTTTTATCATAACTCTTCAATTCCCCAATTTGAATAATGCTTGTATTTTATAAAATCTTAATATGAGTTTATTAAATTTTACTTACTAAATCCCTAATAACTTAAGATTTATTTTATTATCGTAAACTTATACGTTGTATATCTATAATATTCCTCATTAGGATTTAAGATTGAACTTTCTTTACCCCATTCATCCTTACCTATAGGTGAGTTTTGTGTTTCAAAACAAATACCAAGATGTTTTGTAGGTTTTACACCTTTATATAAAGTAGGTTCCGTTGGATAGTTCATTGCATAAATTACTACTACAGGGTTGTTTGTAGTTACATCTAGAACTCTTCCTGATTCCTCATCCTTTAAGGATACTTTTCCTATTTCATCATCAAATATAAATGGATGATCATATCCGTTAGCAAGCTTTAATTGCTCATAATTTTCATTTATATCTTTTCCTATTGCCTTTTCTTCATAAAAATCAAAGGGAGTATTTTTAGCTTTTAGTAGCACACCAGTACCTGTTATACCATCATCTATTTCCGAAAATTCTTTTGCAGATATTTTTAACTTTTGATTTAACACGTCTCTTTTATAATCTCCACTTAAGTTAAAATAAGAATGGTTAGTAATGTTAAGAACTGTTGTCTTGTCTGTAGTTCCATTAACGATAAAATCTAACTCATTATCATTGTTCAAAGCATAGGTTACTTTAACCTTTACTTCTCCAGGATATCCTTCTGATCCATCTTTTGAGGTATATTCTAGGACTATACCTATATTATTTTCTTTAATAAAGGAATTTACACTCCATATTGCATTATTAAACTCACCTGCTCCATGAAGATGATTTTGTCCATTGTTAAGTTTAAATTTATAACTTTCATTTCCTAAATTTAATTTTCCTCTATAAATACGCCCTGCAAATCTACCAATAACAGCACCATAACAGCTTTCATTAGTAAAGTATTTGTTATAATCTTCATAAGCAAGAACTACATTTTCAAAGTTTCCATTTTTATCTGGTACTATTATCTTTGTAATTATCCCCCCCAAATTTAATATGGATACTTCTATTCCATTATCATTTTTCATTGTGTATTCAACTAATTCTTTACCTTCAAATAGGCCAAGTTTTTTATTATTTATAATCATGATGAGCTACTCCCCCTTTATATAATAATATTATTAACTTTTACAGCCCCAGTGGCAATGTTAATAATTCCAACCAACATCACCCCTGGGGCATTTTTTTAATAAATTTTAGCCGAATGTAGCTTTCCAGTCACTCATAAATTTTTCTATTCCACTATCAGTTAATGGATGTTTAATCATTTGCTTTATAACTCCAAAAGGAATGGTAGCAATATGTGCTCCTGCCACCGCAGCTTCAGTTGCGTGCATTGGATTTCTTACACTTGCAGCAATTATTTCTGTATCGATGCCATGTATGTTAAATATATCAACTATCTTTTCTATTAATTCCATTGCATCACCATTAATATCATCTAGTCTTCCAAGGAATGGACTAACAAAAGTAGCGCCTGCTCTTGCAGCTAATAATGCTTGAGATGGTGTAAATATTAACGTTACATTAGTTTTTATACCTTCACTTTTTAAAATCTTTACTGCTTTTAAGCCTTCTTCAGTCATAGGTATTTTTACAACCATGTTTTTGTGAATTTTCGCTATTACTCTACCTTCTTCAACCATTCCCTTTGTTTCTAGTGAAATAACTTCGCCACTTATAGGACCATCAACTATTGATGTTATTTCTTTTATTACTTCATTAAAATCTCTACCTTCTTTTGCAATAAGTGATGGGTTTGTTGTAACCCCACATATTACACCCATGTCATTTGCTTGTCTTATTTCTTCTACATTAGCTGTATCAATAAATATTTTCATTGTTTTTCACCTCTAATTTTAATTATTGTAGGCGTTATTTACTTTGTCCATAGTAAGCATTTTTACCATGTTTTCTAAGGTAATGTTTATCCAGTAAGAATTCATCTATTTGGTTTATTTCTTTATTTAAGTTTATAGTATGATAAGCTATATTGCACACTTCTTCTAGGACTACTGAGTTATGAACAGCCTCTAATGGGTCTTTTCCCCATGTAAAAGGTGCATGGCTACCCACTAAGACACCTGGCATAGCTGTAACGTCTTTTCCTTTAAAAGTTTCAACTATTACATTACCAGTTTCTTCTTCGTATTCACCTGTAATCTCTGCTTCCGTCAAAGGCCTTGTACATGGTATTTCGCCATAAAAGTAGTCTGCATGGGTAGTTCCTAATGCAGGCACTGGTTTACAAGCTTGAGCCCAAGTTGTAGCCCATTGAGAATGAGTATGAACAATTCCTCCTATTTTAGGATATGCTTTATAAAGTATTAAATGTGTTGCAGTATCTGAGGATGGTCTTAAATTCCCTTCAATTATATTTCCATCAAGATCTACAACTACTAAATCTTCAATTGTCATTTCCTCATACTTAACTCCACTTGGCTTTATTACTACGTATCCTTTTTCTCTGTCAATACCACTAACATTTCCCCAAGTAAACTTAACTAACCCTTGATTAGGTAGGTCTAAATTAGCTTCTAAAACCTGTTTTTTAAGTTCTTCTAACATAACTGTTCCCCCTACGAATTAATTACTACTTTTTAGCCTCTTCCTTTAAACCCTTTAATACCTT
>JAJYBA010000232.1 GCA_021779235.1 Bacillota bacterium | reverse complement strand
AGTAATAAATCTGCTAAATTCAAAGTTTACTTTGTTTTAGATAATATTAAATATTCCTTGCCATTTAGTTCATTTGAAGATGTTTATGATAACTGTATGAGCATCTTAGCTAGAGAACTTGATGGAAAAGAAGAATTAACTTACATAAGGGAAAGTTTTAACAACCTGGAAAATGACGAAATCTCCGTAGATATAAAATTAAATTTAGAAAGATTAAAAGAATTTAAAGATAAGGTAAACTACAAAAGAAATGTTCCTTATTTTGTTATAAATAACATTGCTTCAACTACTTCAAAGTATGACATAACCACTAAACCTAAAAAAATACTATCAAGCAATACTTTAAAAGTTCTAAGATATGACTATCCTACAAGACTTTATAGCATAGTAGAGCCTATTGATAAGATGACTAAAGTAAAATTATACGAAACTGACATCATTTGTAATCTCGATGAAATTAATTTTCCTACCGTTAGCATATACACTGAGTATGGCCTTGGAAAATTATTAGATGTCAAAAATAATGTTATCCCAAATACTAATACCTTATCATTATTTGCTAATATATTAGACCTAGGATTAGAAGTTTTAAACTAGAAATACTATTAAATCTCACCTATGATGCTACAACATTAACGACTTAAAATAAATAATAATAAAGATTAAAGAGTGCCATATTTTTACGCTCTTTAATCTTTAAATTGACTGTTTTTAACTATGTTATTACACTTTTTGGGTGGTCCAATGAAGACTGCATAAGATGTGTATAGTATCAATAATAAAATCTATTCTTTAGTTTATACCTGTACAAAATACATTTTAATTATTATCTTTTTATAACTGGTATCCAAATCTCGCTTCTGAAAGTTGGTGATGATACATCCTTATTTTCATTCCATAAAATTTCTGGCCCTTCTGCCTGTTCATAGTTTGAAGATGGGAACCATTCTGAATATATGCGTCCCCAGATATTTTGTAGCGTATCTGGAAATGGCCCTACAGCTTCAAATACAGCCCATGTTGATGCTAAAACTTCAAGTTGCGTTAAGTCTACTGGACACTCCATTGTTGTAGCTACTCCAATAAAATGGTCAAGTTCCCCTTTTTCCTCCATTCTCCCTTCTGAAAAGTTAACAGATGCACTTATTATCCCTTTTGGCTCTACATTAGAAAGTTCTTTAAGTTGACGAATCATCCCTTCGTTTAAGCTTTTCCACATTGCTGCAATCTCTGGATTAATCCCACTAAAAATAATTGGAACTCTTTTCTTAAGACCAACTATGCTAAACGCCTCTTTTTCTACTATTCTATAGTTCATTTCGTTTCCCCCTTTAATTGATAATTGAAAGGTCATTCTTGGATATGCTTTCAATGATCGATCATTTAATCTTGCTTCAGAAGGTGTTATACCATGTAGATTTTGAAAAGCTCTTGTAAACGAGTCAGGTGAACTGTATCCATATTTAATGGCCATATCAATTATCCTAACATTATTATTGATAAGTTCAAATGCTGCAATAGTAAGGCGCCTTCTGCGAATATATTCAGACAAAGAAATACCTGCAAGGAAAGAAAACATTCTTTGAAAATGATATTCAGAGCAAAAGGCCAACCTGGCTACTTCTTTAAAATCAATACCATTAGTAAGGTTTCCTTCAACATAATTTAATGCATCATTCATTCCTTTTAGTGAATCCATTTTGTGACCCCTCCTTTCATTAATAGCATATCAGAAATTACAAAGGAATATCCGACTTATTCTGCCCGTTTATGTAGGGTTAATCCATGAACATAATTAAAGAGAAAGTGTACTCAATATAAAACAGGTATCAATTAAAATTATTTTGGAATACCATCCAATTTAAAAACAAGATCAGAATAAAAAAACAGCAATAATACTTTTTTTTAGTATTACTGCTGTTTTTTTATTATAGCTTATAGAATCTAAAAATGTATCATATTTGAAAATAATTATACGATTTTAGTTGTCTAGCAAAAAATACATAGGATGTTTTACCTAGAGACTCATTTCTTCTGCTTTTGTATATATCCATTATTTCTTAAATCAAATTTTCCGATTGGTTCCGGTCCTCTTAATATTCTTCTATTTATGTGAAGGTCCCCGGATGAATCGTATCTAACCCTCCATTCAATCAACATTATTTTTCCATCATCTATTTCAATACCTTGTATTCCGCTTGCCCTAACGCAGGATCCGTCATTGAAGTAAGGCAGATCTTTAGCTTTGGGAAAATGGGGCCTATGAGTATGTCCGCAGATTATCATAATTTTGTTCTTTTCAATCCAACCATTATATATACGTTCGATTTTATGAATCTTTTCAGCATTTTTTACAGGACTTGCAGGATTTATAAACCCTATTGAATGAAGGTATCTCCAAAAATACCTTACTGTAAGCCTATTAAAGCGCCATAATTTGTCATTCATTCTATCTCCTTGATGGCCATGAACAGTTAGTATCTCCTGTCCTGTATCTTTATGCTTAAACACTACTGCTTCATAGGGTGTAATACCAGGAAATAATTCAATACGCTCTTCGTTATACTCATCGTAGAACCTATAATAATTCTTCTCTACAAAA
>JAJYBA010000038.1 GCA_021779235.1 Bacillota bacterium | reverse complement strand
AAAAGGTATAGTACAAGAAGAGCTTGCCTTATTACAAAATAAAGAAAATTTATCCCATGGTGAAAAACTATATTTTAAATATAGGACTGAAGGAATTAGAGGTGAAGTTGAAAAGGGTATACCTACGGTTTTCGATTTATCTTTAAACTTTTATAGAAATAATGCAGATTTAAGCATTAATGATAGACTTGTACATACTTTGCTGGGAATTATGCAAGTTTGTGACGACTCAACTATAATTCATAGACATTCTCCAGAAGTTTTAGAAGTGGTAAAGGAAAAAGCAACAGAAATAATAGCTAGCGGTGGAATGAAAACTTCTTGTGGTAGAGAAAAAATTAATAGTTTATGCGATGAATTTATAGAAAGCAATATAAGTCCCGGTGGAAGTGCTGATTTACTTGGAGTAACGGTATTCTTATATTTAGTAGAGCAATATATGAGTGGTATGGATATATAAATCTAGCTAAATTGATATTTATCTATAATGATTGTAATTTAAAAAATCCTATATTATAATAATTATAAATAATGCTTAAAGGTTTGTTAAATATTAAGGTAATTAAGGAAGTTGATTATATGAATCCATTATTAGAAAAGATTGAAACTACAGATTTAAGACCTATTAGAGAAATTGTCCTTGAAAGACTAAGAATGGCAATTATTAATGGTACACTTGAGCCAGGAAGTAGACTTGTTGAGACTTCTATTGCAGACAATATGGGGGTTAGTAGAACACCTGTAAGAGAAGCTTTTAGGCAATTAGAGATTGAAGGATTAGCTGAAAATGTGCCTAGAAAAGGAACTGTAGTTAAGGGAATATCAAAAAAAGATATCATGGAAATTTATGAAATTAGAGAAGTGCTAGAGGGATTAGAATTTAGTTTAGCATGTTCTAATTTAACTGAATTTCAAATATCAGATCTAAAAGAAAAGGTATGCAAAATGGAACAATGCATTGAGAATAATGATGTTAAAAAATATTGGAAAACCCATGGGGAATTTCATGATATTATTTTATATGCTAGTAACAATAATAGACTTATAGAACAAATGAAACAAATTTATGAATATTTATCGGTATTAAGAAATTTTACTTTGGTAATGAATGAAAGAAGACATCAAGCTATGAAGGAGCACAAAGCTCTTATAGAAGCTTTTGAAAATAAAGATGAAATTTTAGCTGAGAAGATAGGTAGAGAACATACAGTGAATGCGAAGAAGTTTCTCGCAAAGGAAATTCATTTGTTTTAACGACATTTCAGAAGGCAAGTTGCCACTTTTATAAGCGGGTGTCATACTATAACAATGAGATAACTTTTGGGGAAGCATAAATCTCCTTCTGAAGTCGTTAATATTCCAGCATTGAAGATGATGATTTAAGAATAGTTGTATGCAGGTATACATTTAGGAATCAAATAATTTACACCTGTATACAATTTAACTGTTAATTCGATAAATTTTTTATGTGAAACGATTGCAATTTTTTAAAATGCATATTATAATCAAAATACGAGGACGAACTTTTTTATTTATTACAAATTGTATACATGTATACAATTTGTAATAAATAAGTTTTTGGATAATCTAAAACCAAATATATAACAAAAATAACTAAATTCAATAAATTATTTAATTATAGAAGTTATAAATTTTTTGTTTGTAAGTTACAATAAAACGGTTTAATTTATGACAATTCAAATTGTATACAAGTATACAATTTCAGTTTTAAAATTTAAGAGGTTGCTTTATATTTTAAAAACAAATAAAAACCCACTTAATTTTGGGAGTTACTGTGGAAGTACAAGGGTTACTGTATGAAATAATCTCAAATATAAATTCAGATACTAGGGAGGTGCAATCGATCTGTTTAAATTATACAGTTCGATAAAAAATATGATAATAGATATAAAAAAAGAAGCTTTAAGATTGCACAAAAAAAATAGGGGTAAGGTAGAAATCATTGGAACAATGTCCTTAAAAAATGGAGAGGATTTAGCATTAGCTTACACACCAGGGGTAGCAGAACCTTGCCTTGAAATAGCTAAAGATAAAGAAAATGCTTACAAGTATACAATGAAAGGTAGAACAGTAGCTGTAATTACAAATGGAACTGCGGTACTTGGACTTGGAAATATAGGGCCAGAAGCAGGGCTTCCGGTAGTCGAAGGTAAGGCCATATTGCTTAAGGAATTTGGCGGTGTAGATGCAATGCCAATAGCTTTAAATTCTACTGATCCTGATGACATAGTAAATACTATAAAGAATATTTCACCGGGCTTTGGTGGAATACACCTTGAAGACATAAAGGCTCCTGAATGTTTTTATATTGAAGATAGATTAAAAGAAGAGTTAGACATACCAGTATATCATGATGATCAACATGGAACAGCCATTGCAGTTTTAGCTGGTTTGTATAATGCTTTAAAAATAGTAAATAAAAGTATAAGCGAAATAGAAGTTATTATAAATGGTGCGGGTGCTTCAGGTATTGCAACAGCTAAAATTTTAATTTCTGCTGGAGTAAAAAACATAGTACTATGTGATCTAAATGGAGCTCTTGTTGAAGGAGATAATACAATAAATGAAGTTCAACAAAAAATTGCTAAAGTAACAAATAGATCTTATGAAAAAGGAACACTTAAAGAAGTAATTAAAAATAAAGATGTATTCATAGGAGTTTCAGCAGGAAATGTGTTAACTAAAGAAATGGTAGAAACTATGAATAAAGACAGTATTGTTTTTGCATTAGCGAACCCTATGCCTGAAATATTGCCAAGTGAGGCAATAGAAGGTGGAGCTAGAGTTGTGGCTACAGGAAGATCAGATTTTCCAAACCAGATAAATAATGTGCTAGTTTTCCCCGGTATATTTAAAGGAGCTTTAAAAGTAAGAGCTACGGATATATGTGATGAAATGAAAATTGCAGCAGCACAGGGACTTGCAAGTTTAGTAAAAGATAGTGACTTAAATGAAAAATGTATAGTACCAAGTGTATTTGCTGAAGGTGTCGCCGATGCAGTTGCAAATGCGGTTATAAATGTAGCTATGAAACTTGGTCTAAATAGAGTATCAAATTTATAGATATTTAGATTAACTTACTAGCGAAGGGTTAAGTACCACAATCAAAGGAGTAATATTTATGGAATATCTTAATTTAGAAGAAATGATTATTGAAAATAATGATTTTAAGAAATTAAAAGAAGTAGAAGATTTTCTTAATAAACATGAGTTAAGATTGGAAGAAAACTTAGAATACACAGTAGCACTTTATGATGATGATAAAATAGTTGCTACGGGTTCCTTTGAAGGTAGAATCTTAAAATGTATAGCTGTAGATGATAATTATAAGGGAATGGGAGTTTCTAATAAAATTATCTCGGATTTAATAAATGAACAATATAGAAGAGGGAACAGTCATCTATTTGTTTATACTAAACCGAAAAATTATAATATTTTTCAGGACTTAGGTTTTTATAAATTTGCAGAAGTATCGAGTAGAGTCATCTTACTTGAAAATAATCCTTTTGGTATAAGTGGTTTTATAGAGAAAATAAAAAAGAAAAAGGCTACTGGGAAGGTAGTTTCAGCTGTAGTTGTAAACTGTAATCCCTTCACATTAGGGCATAAATATTTAATAGAAAAGGCTTCAAGGGAAAGTGATGCGGTTCATGTTTTTGTAGTATGGGAAGACAAATCAGTTTTTCCATCTGAAGTCCGATACAAATTAGTTGAAGAGGGACTTAAGCACTTAAATAATGTAATACTCCATAAGGGAGAAGATTATATAATCTCAAGTGCCACTTTTCCATCCTACTTTCTAAAAAAACAAGAAGAAGTTGTTAAAACACATTCATTATTAGATATTCAAATTTTCACTAACTATATAGTGCCTGCTCTTGGAATTAATAGAAGATATGTAGGTGAAGAGCCTTTATGTGAACTTACTAAAACATATAATAACACCATGAAGGAAGTATTGCCTCTTTCAGGCGTAGAGCTCATTGAAGTTCCTCGAATTATCATTGAAAAGCAAATAACAAGTGCATCTAGAGTTAGAGAACTAATTAAAGAAGATAGATTTGCAGAGATAAAAGAGTTGGTTCCTGACACAACTTACAAGTTTTTAGTATCAGAAGAGGCTGAAAATATAATTAGTAAAATTAAAAATAAAGAAAAATAGTATAGGAGGTTAACTTATGGAAATTAAGAATACTGCTATGGCTGGAACTTTAGAATCTAGTGACATATTAATAACAATAGAGCCAAATCCAAATAAAGAGATAGCCATAAAATTAAAAAGTTCTGTAGAAAAACAATTTGGGGACCAAATTAAGAAGGTTATAATGGATACCTTATCAGCTTTGAAGGTAGAAAGTGCACTTGTTAATGTTAACGATAAAGGTGCATTAGATTGCGTTATAAAATCAAGAGTTCAAACGGCAGTTTTAAGAGCTGCAGGAGAAGCAAAATTTAAATGGGGGGTGCAAGACTAATGTACAAGCTAAGAAGAACAATGATGTACGTGCCAGGAAATAATCCTGGAATGGTTAAGGATGCCCACATTTATGGTGCAGATTCTATAATGTTTGACCTAGAGGATTCTGTATCCATAAATGAAAAAGATGCTGCTAGATTTTTAGTTTATAATGCACTAAAAAACATCGATTATGAAGGAATGGAAACTGTAGTAAGAATAAATGGTCTTGATACACCTTTTGGAATGGAAGATTTAGAAGCTATAGTAAGAGCACAGCCAGATGTTATAAGACTTCCTAAGACAGAAAGTGCACAGGATATTATAGATGTAGAAAACGAAATAGCAAGAATAGAAGAAGAAGCAGGAATACCAGTAGGAAAAACAAAAATGATGGCAGCAGTTGAAGGAGCCTTAGGTGCAATAAATGCACATCAAATAGCAACAGCGAGCAAAAGACTTATGGGTATAGCTATTGGAGCAGAGGACTACGTAACAGACTTAAAGACAACACGTTCACCAGAAGGAATAGAACTTTTAGTGGGAAGAAGTCAAATATTACTTGCAGCAAGAGCAGCCGGAATATATGCTTTTGATACAGTATACTCAGATGTAAATAATGAAGAAGGCTTTATAAATGAAGTTAAATTAATTAAACAATTAGGCTTCGATGGAAAATCTGTAATAAATCCAAGACAAATAGGACCAGTTCATGAAATATATACACCATCACAAAAGGACATAGATAAATCTATAAGAGTAATAAAAGCTGCTGAAGAGGCTAAAAAAAGAGGCTCGGGAGTAGTATCTCTAGACGGAAAAATGGTAGACAAGCCAATAATAGAGAGAGCACAAAGAGTACTTATGTTAGCAGAAGCAGCAGGAGTATATATAAATGAAGGAGTGGACGAAATTGCTTAAAAATAAAGTCGGAAGAGAAGTACCTGAATATATAGAAGGAATTGGAGAACTAATGCCTTACAATGGACCATTTAATTTTCAACCTGTAAAACGTAGATTTGGACGTAAAATATCTCAGGCGCTACCAGGAAACAGCAAGTTATTAGATAGTATTGAAAAAGCAGTTCTTGAAACTGAACTCAAAGATGGTATGACAATATCCTTTCACCACCACTTTAGAGAGGGAGATTACATTTTAAATATGGTCTTAGATACCATAGCTAAGCTAGGAATCAAAAACTTAACCTTAGCATCAAGCTCATTGAACTCAGTACATGAACCAGTAATCGAACATATAAAAAATGGTGTTGTATCAAAAATAATCACTAGTGGGGTTAGAGGTCCATTAGCAGAAGCTATATCAAAGGGGATTTTAGAAACTCCAATAATAATCCGTTCACACGGTGGTAGAGCAAGAGCAATTGAAGCTGGAGACTCACAAATTGACGTTGCCTTTTTAGGAGCACCTTGTTGTGACGAATATGGTAATGCAAATGGATACAGTGGAGAATCCTTTTGTGGTTCACTAGGCTATGCTATGGTAGATGCCCAATATGCAGACAGGGTTGTGCTTATTACAGATAACTTAGTTGAATATCCTAATGTACCAGCAAGCATTATGCAAACTGACGTAGATTATATAGTTCAAGTAGATACTATTGGAAATCCAAAAGGAATTGTATCAGGTGCTACAAGATATACTAAAAATCCAAGAGAATTACTAATTGCTAAATATGCAGCAGCAGCAATTGAAGCTTCAGGTTATTTTGTACCAGGTTTCTCTATGCAATGCGGTACAGGTGGTGCTTCTCTAGCAGTTGCAAGATTTATAAGAGAAAAAATGATTGAAAAAGATATTAAAGCTAGTTTTGCATTAGGCGGAATCACAGAACAATTTGTAGAAATGCAAAAAGAAGGATTAATCTCTAAATTATACGATACTCAAAGCTTTGATTTAGCAGCAGCAAAATCAATAGGTGAAAACCCAGATCATTATGAAATTAGTGCATCTTATTATGCCAACCCACATAACAAAGGTTGTGCTGTTAACAAGTTAGATATCGTTATGTTAAGTGCTCTAGAAATAGATACTGACTTTAATATTAACGTAATTACAGGTTCAGATGGGGTAATAAGAGGAGCTTCTGGCGGACACTGCGATACTGCAGCAGGCGCAAAGCTTGCAATGATAGTTGCACCATTAATAAGAGGTAGAATACCTACAATTGTTGATAAAGTAAATACTGTAATAACTCCTGGGGAAACAATAGATGTAGTTGTAACAGATAGAGGAATAGCAGTAAATCCTTTAAGATTAGATTTAATTGAAAAATTTACTAAAGCAAAACTTCCTGTATTCACTATAGGAGAACTTAAAGAAAAAGCAGAAAAGATTACTGGTAAGCCTAAGGCAATTGAATATGGAGATAAAATTGTTGGTATAGTTGAATATAGAGATGGCTCAGTTATTGATGTTATTAGAGCAGTAAAGTAGAGAGGATAGAAATTAATGAATAGTGAAAGTCTTATCCTTAAAGAAATACTTGAAGCAAGGGAGAACCGTGCCAAAACACAAAGAGAGTTAATTAATATTTTTAGAACTACCGTAGTTTCTTTTACACTAAACATACCAGGACCAGAGAAGACTAACTCCATTTTAAATAAGGTTCATGAAAAGGGTATTTGGTTATTGGAAGAAGAACTAGGTAAGCAAAATATAAATATAGTTGGTAAGGTAGTTAAAAGCACTGCTGCTGGTGATGAAGCATTTTTTACTGTAGATGTGGATGCTATAAATGTGAAAAAAGTTACTGCGTCTATTGAAGATAAAAGTGAGCTTGGAAGATTATTCGATTTTGATGTATTTACTGCTGATGCTAAGCAAGTTAGTAGAAGTGAAATAGGCTTATCAGAAAGAAAATGTCTTTTATGTAATGACAGTGCTAAGGTATGTGGAAGAGGCAGAAAACATTCAATTAATGATCTATTAAATAAAATATATCAGATAATTAAGGATTGTAAATAAAATTATCTAGTCTAAGTTATTGTAAATTTAAAATCATAGAGATTATTGTATACAGGTATACAATAATACTTTATTCATAAGAAGGGCAGGTAAATAACGGTGAAACAAAATATAACTAGAAAAATTTTAAAATCACATCTAGTAGAAGGTCAAATGATTGCTGGAGAAGAGATATCAATTAAGATTGATCAAACACTAACACAAGATGCTACAGGTACAATGGCATATTTAGCTTTCGAAGCACTAGGACTACCAAAAGTAAGAACTGAAGTTTCCGTAAGTTATATAGACCATAATACCCTACAAGCGGGCTTTGAAAATGCAGATGATCACGCATTCTTGCAGACCATTGCTGAAAAATACGGCATACATTGTTCAAAACCAGGAAATGGGATATGTCATCAAGTACATTCAGAAAGATTTGCAGTACCAGGAAAAACTCTTCTAGGTTCAGATAGTCATACTCCTACTTCTAGTGCTTTAGGAATGATAGCTATAGGTGCTGGTGGAATGAGCGTAGCTATGGCTATGGCTGGACAGCCGTTTCCTCTAGTTATGCCTAAAGTTATAAATGTTAAGTTAACAGGAAGCTTAAGAGCAGGGGTTTCAGCAAAGGATATGATCTTAGAGCTTTTAAGAAGAATGACTGTTAAAAATGGAGTAGGAAAAGTAATAGAATATACAGGACACGGAGTAGAAACTTTAAGCATACCTGAAAGATGCACTATAACAAACATGGGAGCAGAACTAGGAGTTACTACATCTATCTTCCCAAGTGACAGAGCTACTTATGAATTCATGAAAGCTCAAGGAAGAGAAGCTGATTGGATAGAACTTAAGGCAGATGAGGATGCTGAGTATGATGAATTAATGGAAATAAACCTTGATGAAATTGAGCCTATGATTGCTAAACCACATATGCCAGATAAAGTAGTTAAAGTAAGTGAAGTTAATGATATTAAGGTAAGCCAGGTATTTATAGGAAGTTGTACTAATGCATCTTATTCAGATTTAGCTAAAGCAGCAGCTATTTTAGATGGAAAATGTGTACACAATGATGTAAGCCTTTGCATCGCTCCTGGATCAAAACAAGTTTTCGAAATGATAGCTAGAGATGGAATACTTCAAAAGTTAATTTCTGCTGGAGCTAGAATTTTAGAAAGTGCCTGTGGTCCTTGTGTTGGCATAGGACAAGCACCTCAATCAGAAGGAGTTTCACTAAGAACAAACAATAGAAACTTTATTGGAAGAAGTGGAACTAAGGATGCTAAAGTTTATCTAGCAAGTCCAGAAGTGGCAGCAGCTAGTGCTTTAACTGGAGTGATTACTGATCCAAGGGATCTAGATGGTATAGATTTAGAAGCGCTTCAAGCAATAAAAGAATCAGAAGAACGTATTCTTGATGACAGGATGATAGTTGCACCAAAAGATAATACAGAAGATGTTGTTATTAGAAGGGGTCCAAACATTAGACCACTACCATTAAGAGAAGCTTTAGAAGAAGAAATAAATACAACAGCACTTTTAAAGGTAGGAGATGACATTACAACTGACGATATAATGCCTGCAGGTGCTAAAATTCTTCCGCTTAGATCAAATGTTCCAGCTATATCACAATATGTGTTTAATGGAATAGATCCTACCTTCGCTAATAGAGCGAAAGAAAATAAAGGTGGAATTGTTATAGCAGGAGAGAACTATGGTCAAGGATCAAGTAGAGAACATGCGGCACTTGCGCCTATGTACTTAGGAGTTAAAGCAATATTAGCTAAATCCTTTGCAAGAATCCACCATGATAACTTAATAAATTATGGAATTTTACCTTTAAGATTTAAGGATAAAGAGGATTATAACAAAATTAACCAAGGTGATGTTTTAGCTATTAAAAATATGAAAGAACAAGTGGGCCAAGGTGAATTTACAATATTAAATGAAACTCAAGGAATAGAAATTAAGGCTTATGCAACATTATCAGACAGACAAAAAGAAGTGTTACTTGAGGGTGGGCAATTAAATTATATTAAAAAATTATTATAATTTACTGCATTAAATAAGCACCTGGATACTGAAATATTAACGGCTTCAGAGGAGAGTTATACTCCCCGCGAAATATCGTTAAATTCTACGAAAAATAAGTCTATAAAGTGCTCTCTGAGGTACTGCTAAATTATGTGGTGTCATTTAATAGCACCTCAGAGAGAGTTAAATATAGAAGTTTAATTAGAAAACTATTTAATATCTATGTAGTAAGTTTTTTACAAGGGGGAGTTTTGTATGAATAAAACAAAATGTACCATCATGAGAGGTGGTACAAGCAAAGCCGTAGTATTTCATTATGATGATATGCCAAAGGACAAAAATAAATGGGAGGATTTCCTCTTAGATGTCATGGGAAGTCCAGATGCAAGACAAATTGATGGTTTAGGTGGAGCTAATTCATTAACAAGTAAAGTAGCAATAATAAAAAAATCAGACAAAGAAGAGTATGACGTTGAATATACTTTTGCTCAAGTTAGTTTAACAGATATAAAAGTTGATTTCAAAGGAAATTGTGGGAATATTTCCTCGGTAGTTGGTCCATTTGCAGTAGACGAAGGACTGATAGAAGTAACTGGAGAAAGAGCAGAAGTAAAAATATTAAATACAAATACAAATAAATTAATAGTATCAGAAGTAGAAATTGAGAATGGACATGCAAAATTGGAAGGGGATACTTATATTTCAGGAGTGCCTAGTCCAGGAGCACCAGTATATCTTGGGTTTTATGAACCTGAAGGATCAGTTACTGGAAAGCTCTTACCTACAGGAAATGTAAAAGATTGCATTGAAACTTCTATAGGCAAAATAAATATCTCAATTGTTGATGCAGCCAATCCCTTAGTATTTATTAATGCTGAAGATATTGGTTTAAAGGGCACTGAATTACCAGATGAATATACAGAAGATAAGTTAAAGCTAATTGAAGAAATACGTTCTATAGCAGCTGAAATGTGTGGATTTGCCAGTAAAGAAGAAGCTACAAAAAAATCACCAGCTGTACCAAAATCTACTGTTATATCAGCCACCGCTGAATATATAGATTTAAGTGGAAACAAAAGAAGTAAAGAAGATATGGATTTAGTTGTTAGAATGATGTCAATGCAAAAACCTCATAAAGCCCTTGCAATAACAGGTGCAGTATGTATAACCGCAGCTGCAAGTATTGAAGGAACTTTAGTTAACAAAATAGTACAAAGTGATAGTGACAAAGTAAGAATTGCACATCCAGGCGGTATTATGGAAACGGTTGCTAAAAATAATGCCGGAAAAATTGAATGTGTAAAGGTTGTCAGAACAGCACGTAGAATAATGGAAGGCTTTGTTTACACAAGAGAACAGTACTAAAGTGAAATCCTTAATTATTGTTAATAACTATAATTTAGTTGGTTATTGATAGAATAATTTACAAGTAAAAATTTATAATAAATACGAGGGAGTGTTAAATATGTTTGATTTAAATGCTTTTATAATGAGTCCATTTGAATTGTTATTTGCAGCAGTGTTTTTAGGACTGCTATTTGGAAAAATAAAGATTGGTAAATTTTCTTTTGGATTT
>JAJYBA010000231.1 GCA_021779235.1 Bacillota bacterium | reverse complement strand
AAATTAACTTAAGGCGGAAATAATATGAATAATATAATAGATTGCAAGGGGTTACAATGTCCTATGCCAGTAGTTAAGACAAAAAAATATTTTGATTCAATTGAAAGTGGAGAAAGTACAATCATTGTAGATAATTTAGTTGCTAGAAATAATGTAGTAAAACTTGCTGAAGGTAGTGGATATAAGAGCATTGTAGAAGAAAAAGAGGATTTATATTTTATAAAGATAACTAAAGAAAAATGTGAAGCAATAAATGTGGAAGCAAAGGAAAAGAAAAAATTAACATTGTTAGTATCTACTGACAAGTTAGGACTAGGTGATGACAAATTAGGTGACATGCTCATGAAAAGCTATATATTTGCATTGTCAGAAGCAGATTTAATACCTAATGATTTACTTTTCATTAATGAAGGAGTAAAACTTACCATAGAAGATTCGCCAGTAATGGATAGCTTAAAGAAATTAATTAATAGAGGAACAAATATATTAGTTTGTGGAACTTGTCTTGATTTCTATAATATAAAGGATAAACTTTCTATTGGAGAAATAACAAACATGTACACTATAGTAGAATTGATGAATAATGCAGATAATACTATTAAACTTTAAAGAATAGGGTGAAAATATTGAATAAATATTATGTAGTAACATTTCAAAACACACATGAAGCTATGAAAGCAGAAAGAGAAGCTATAAAAGCCAAAATTAAGGTAGTAGTTATTCCTACACCTACGTATATAACTAAAAGTTGTGGCATTAGTTTAAAAATAGAAGAGGAAAATATTCAAGGTATAATTGACCTTACTAAAACGGAAGCAATAAAAGTTAAAGAAATTTTTGTGCGAGATGGAGAAAGTGTCAAAGTTATAACCCTATAGTTTAAATAAATAAACTCTAAGGTATACATCTGTGTATTAGCGATATATATAGGATATAATTATTACAGGGAGGGATAAAATTAATCATTGAAATTTTATCCTTCCTTATTTATTATATATATAAGAAGCTACGGATATACTAAGCATTTGAAATGATTAAGTAACTTTAGTGGATTTAAGCAATGAATTAAAGGTGGGATGTGTAGTGAAGGTATTTAATTTAGGAGATATTGTTGAGATGAAAAAAACTCACCCCTGCGGCAGCAAGAACTGGGAAATTGTTAGGCTCGGTGCAGATATAAAAATAAAATGTTTAGGCTGTGGAAGGATAGTAATGCTTCCAAGAATTAAATTTGATTCTGGAGTAAAGAAGGTTATAAAAGAAAATATAATTAATAAGGAATAATAACTTGCTTTTTGTAGAATTAAGTGATACAATATTTGATGGAATCCCTGCTGTACAATGTACAGCCGTTAGTCCGAGGGGAGGAGGTGAAATTAATGAGAAAGTATGAAACTATATTCATATTACATCCATCATTAGACGAAGAAGCTGTTAAAGCTAACGTTGAAAAATTTAAAGGTGTAATAGAAAATAATGGTGGAGTAGTTGAAAATGTTGATGCATGGGGTAAAAGAAAGTTAGCTTATGAAATACAAAAAGTTGGCGAAGGTCACTATACATTAATCAATTTCAATTCAAATCCTGAATTACCGAAAGAATTAGATAGAGTATTCAGAATTACAGACAGTGTTATAAGACATATCATAATAAATCCAGAAAACTAGGTGGTGCTTTTATGAATAAAGTTGTTTTAATTGGTAGATTAACAAAAGATCCTGAGCTTAAGTTTGCTCAAGGAACAGGAACAGCTGTTGCCACTTTCACAATTGCCGTTAATAGAAGATTTAAGCGAGAAGGTCAACCAGAAGCAGACTTTATACCAGCAGTGGTATTTGGAAAGCAAGCTGAAGCTACTGCTAATTACATGAGTAAGGGCAAGCTTATAAGCGTTGCTGGGAGTATTCAAACTAGATCATATGATGCTAAAGACGGTACTAAAAGATATGTTACTGAAGTAATTGCTGATGAAGTTAGCTTCCTTGAATGGGGAGGAAATAAAGCATCAGGAACGAATACTAATCAAGGTGGCTATAATGGCGAGTCAAATGCTGGATCTTATGATTTTGGCGGTGCTAGCGATATAACACCAATTGATGATGGAGATATACCATTCTAATATTAGGTAAGGAGGGAAAAAAACTATGGCTATGAACGATCGTAAAAGAAGCGGCGGCGGTGCTGGTGGAAACAGAAAGAGAATGAAGAGAAAAGTTTGTGCTTTCTGTATGGATAAAGCAACTGCAATCGATTATAAAGACATAAATAAATTAAGAAAATATGTTACAGAAAGAGGAAAGATTCTTCCTAGAAGAATTTCTGGAAACTGTGCAAAACACCAAAGAATGCTTACTGTATCTATAAAAAGAGCAAGAAATATAGCATTATTACCATTTACTACTGAATAGTAAATGACTAAAAGCAGCACCTTACGGTAGCTGCTTTTATTTTTATTTAATAAAATTAGTTTAGAGCTACTTAGCGAAGAAAGATGTTTGCAGAATATAAAACTTTACCAAAGAGAAATACAGTCTTAGTAATATATGTTTTTCATTTTTATACAATAAAAATGAAGGTTTTAGTCAATAATCAAAATATAATTATAAAAGTATATGCCCTACAGTAT
>JAJYBA010000037.1 GCA_021779235.1 Bacillota bacterium | reverse complement strand
AATATTATTGACAAATATTCAAGGAAGATTTTCAAGAATGAATGGATAGACATGGATATGTATAATGAGAGCATAATAAAAACTGTAATTCAGAGCAAACAGGGAGTTTACAAGATAGATTGGGATACAATAACTGAGTACGATACAGTTACAGGTGTTCCAAATTGGCAGTCTGTTATGGCGATTCCATTGATTCAAGGTGACACAGTAAAAGGAGTATTATACTTAACGGAATCTACTCAAACAAAAGAGTTTGGTTTTGACGATTTTAACTTTGTAAATACTCTAGGAAAGATAATAGTTCCAATACTATAGAAGAATGCCTTTGGTATGCCCTCAGTAACCCAGTTACTGAGGGTTTTTTCTCTTTATAAAAAAATATAAAATTACTACTCAGAGAAATTATTTTGTTCTTCATCTATAGTATAGACAAAATAAAATGAGGGAACATAGATATATAAAATAATTTGTAATATTAGCGACGTGGAATAAAGTGGTGTATAATGAATATAATAGGCAATGCTAGGTGCCACCCACGTGGCAAGTGGCAAGTTTGCAGGAGATGAAGCACTTAATAAGTGTTTCAAACTTTCAAAGAAAGTATGAGGAGGAGAGAAATGAAATTTACCATTGGAAGCACATATCATGGCTTTAAGTTAATTGAGGAGAAAAATATAGAAGAATTAAATTCGGTGACAAGATTATTTGAACATGAAAAAAGTGGAGCTAGATTATTGCATTTAGAAAATGATGATGATAATAAGGTGTTTTCTATAGGCTTTAGGACACCACCTAAAGATAGTAATGGACTTCCACATATTTTAGAGCATTCAGTGCTTTGTGGGTCTAGAAAGTTTCCAACAAAGGAGCCTTTTGTGGAACTCATAAAGGGATCTTTAAATACATTTTTAAATGCTATGACTTTTTCTGATAAAACCATATATCCCCTAGCTAGTAAAAATGAAAAAGACTTTTTTAATCTTATGGATGTGTATTTAGATGCAGTTTTTTATCCAAATATATATTCTCAGCCAGAAATACTAATGCAAGAAGGTTGGCATTATGAATTAGAAAACAAGGAAGACAAACTAACTTATAAAGGTGTAGTTTATAATGAAATGAAGGGTGCCTTTTCCTCTCCTGAGGGCTGTCTTATGCGTAAGGTTCAAGAATCCTTATTTCCAGACACTTCTTATGGTGTAGAATCCGGTGGAGATCCAGAATTTATACCTGATTTAACACAAGAGGAGTTTATAGGGTTCCATAAAAAATATTATCATCCATCAAATAGTTATATATTCCTATATGGAGATGGAAATATTGATAAACAGTTACAATTTATTAGTGAAGGATATTTAAATGATTTTGATAAGATTACAGTAGATTCAGCAATTAAGCTTCAAAAGCCATTTAGTAGTATGGATGAAGTTAAGATAGAATATCCTATTTCCTCTGATGATGATGAGAAAGACAAAACCTTTTTAAGTTTGAACTTTGTATCAGGGGATAATATCAGCCAGCCGGAACTTCATTTAGCTTTTGAGATTTTAGAGTACTTATTGTTAGAAAGTGCTGCAGCACCTTTGAAGAAAGCACTTGTAGAGGCAGAACTAGGCAAAGATGTATTCGGAAGCTTTGATAATAGTATATTGCAACCAGTGTTTAGTATAGTAGTAAAAAACTCTAATGAAAGTGAAAAAGAAAGATTTAAGGAAGTAGTATTTACGACCTTAAAGAATTTAGTTAAAGAGGGTCTAGATAAAAAGTTAATAGAAGCTTGTATAAATATTACTGAATTTAAGTTAAGAGAAGCTGATTTAGGTGGTTTTCCAAAAGGATTATTCTACTATATAACTAGTATGGACAGTTGGCTTTATGACAAAGATCCAACTATGCATTTAGAGTATGAAGCTTATTTAAGCAAAATAAAAGCTGCATTAACTACTAATTATTTTGAAAAACTTATAGAACAGTATCTAATAAATAATACTCATAGTTCTATGGTTATTTTGAATGGTAAAAAGGGTCTCGCAGAACAAAAAACTAAGACATTAGAAGAAAAACTAGCAAGGCACAAGGAAAGTCTTTCAGAAAAAGAAATAGAGAAAATTATACAGGGAACAAAAGCGCTTAAAGAAAGACAGATGACACCAGATACTAAGGAAGTGCTTGAAACTATTCCTTTACTTGAACTTTCAGATATTGAAACTCCAGTAGAACACTTACCTTTAAAAGAAAAGGATGAGCATGGGGTAAAAGTATTAGCTCACAATATATTTACTAATAAAATTGCTTATATAAATATATTATTTGATGCTAAAAAAGTAGATATGAAGTTGCTACCTTATATAACCTTACTATCAACTCTTTTAGGCAGGGTAAGTACTCAGCATACTAATTATTCAGATTTATCTAATGAAATTAATATTCATACAGGCGGAATTCATTTTACTACAGAGGTATATGGGGACAATGAAAACTATGAAAAATACAGTCCAAAACTCGTAGTAAAGACTAAAGCTTTAATTCCAAAGCTTCCTAAACTATTTGATATTATGACAGAGATAATTAGTGCTACTAAATTTGATGAAAAGAAACGTTTGAAGGAGCTAATTCAACAATTGAAATCAAGACAGGAAATGAAAATTGTTGATAGAGGTCATATTGCAGCAGCTGGAAGACTTACTTCCTACTTCTCGCCAGCCTCAGCTTATCTAGAAAAAACTACAGGAATATCTTTTTATAAATTTATTGATGAAATTGAAAGAGATTTTGATAATAAAGCAGAAGAGATTATTGAAAATTTAAATAAGGTATCAAAGCTTATATTTAACAAAAATAGCCTTATGGTAAGTGTTACAGGAGAAGAGGATATTTATAAAGCTTTTGCTACAGAACTACCTAAGCTTACAAGTATCTTAGGGGAAGAAAAGTTGCCAGACGCTCAGTATAATTTTGAGCTAAGTAAGAATAATGAAGGATTATTAACTTCATCAGATGTTCAATATGTAGCTAAAGGTTATAACTTCATTAAACAAGGTTATTCTTATTCAGGTAAGATGCTAGTACTTAAAACTATAGCAAGCCTTGACTATTTATGGAATAGAGTGCGTGTGCAAGGTGGTGCCTATGGCGGTTTTGCAAACTTAGCCAGAAGTGGTAACATAGTTTTTGTATCTTACCGTGATCCTAATCTTCAAGAGACTTTAACAGCTTATGATGGAATATGTGATTATATAGGAAGCTTTGAAGCCTCTGAAAGAGAAATGACCAAATATATTATAGGAACAATCAGTGAGCTTGATTCGCCATTAACACCTTCTATGAAGGGTGAAAGAGCTACAGCATATTATATAAGAGGTATTTCAGAAGAACAAAGACAAAAGGAAAGAGAAGAAGTATTAAGTACAAAGCCAGAGGATATTAAGGCTTTTAAAGCTTTATTAACTGATATTACAAAAGAAAACTACTATTGTGTACTAGGAAATGAAGCTAAACTTAAAGATAATAAAGATGTATTTGCTAATTTAGTGAATGTATTTAAATAAGAAAAAGGTGCCTTTGGGCACCTTTTTCTTAAAGAATGCCATGAGTGCCACCCAAGTGGCATCTTTGAAAAAAGGCTATAAAAAATTTATACGAATTTGCCTAAAATATAGAAGGTAACTTTAAGTATTTGTAGTATATTATTAAATATAGTAACTATATACATAGAGTAAAAGTCTAATGTAAGGAGGAAATATTATGAGAGCAGAAATATTAGCGGTAGGAACGGAGATATTGCTAGGGGATATAGTGAACACAAATGCACAGTATATTGCGAAGAGACTTGCAGATCTAGGCATATCAGTTTATCATCAGTCGGTGGTTGGAGATAATCCAGAAAGACTTTTAGAAGCCTATGCATTAGCCTTCAGCAGAGCTGATTTAGTTATAACTACTGGAGGTCTTGGACCTACAAAGGATGATTTAACTAAGGAAGTAGCTTTTGAATATTTTGGAAAAGAGAGTGTGGTGCATGAACCCTCTTTAAAGATTCTTCAAGGTCATTTTAAAGATATGAATAGGCCCATGACTCAAAACAATGTAAAGCAAGCCTGTTTTCCAGTGGATGTAATGATACTTCCTAATAATAATGGCACAGCGCCAGGATGCATAATAGAGGAAGGTGGAAAAATTGTTGCACTTTTACCTGGACCACCTAGAGAGATGAAACCTATGTTTGAGGAATCAGTAGCCACATATCTTCAAAAGTTTCAGCAAGGAGTACTCGTATCAAAGGTGCTTAGAGTTGTAGGTGTAGGAGAGAGTAAAGCTGCAGAAATGTTAGAAGATATATTAGATAATCAGACCAACCCAACAGTGGCACCTTATGCCAAAGATGGAGAAGTAACCTTTAGAATTACAGCAAAGGTTGATACTTACGAAGAAGGTACAAATCTCATAGAACCCATGGAAGCAGAAATTCGCAGCAGACTAGGTAATAACATTTATGGGGAAGGAGATACAACCTTAGAAAATGTATTGGGTGAAATGCTGGTAAGTAAGAAGTTAACAATAGCTACAGCAGAGTCTTGTACAGGTGGAATGGTAGCCAGCAAACTTATAAATTACCCAGGCATATCTTCAGTGTTTATGGAGGGTGCAGTGACTTATAGCAATGAAGCTAAAATTAACAGATTAGGAGTAAAGGCAGAAACCTTAGACAAGTATGGTGCAGTAAGCAGTGAAGTAGCAGCAGAAATGGCACAAGGAATAGCGAAGACTTCAGGCACCAATATTGGACTTTCTACCACAGGTATTGCAGGCCCGCAGGGTGGTAGCGAAGAAAAACCAGTGGGGCTGGTATATGTAGGGTTATGTATAAATGGTGAGGTTAAAACTAAAGAGCTTCGATTATCTGGGGATAGACAAAGAATACGTGAAAGAGCAACAATGCAGCTCCTAGACTTGCTTAGAAGAGAACTATTATAGTTTGTAAAAGCAGGTGTTAGGGAATAGCTACAAAAAAGGGTGGGGTATAAATGAATAACGAAGAAATAAATATATGTTTAGTGGGATTTGGAAATGCAGCTCAGGAATTTTGTAGAATGTTAATAACTAAAAATGAAGAAATTAAGAGTACAACTGGATATGAGGTTAAAGTCACTGCTATTGCAGGTAGATCCAAGGGTGCAATTATTAACCCTAAAGGCATAGACCTAAAGAAAGCCTTAATGGATATAAAGAGTAGTGGGAGTTTTGATGATAGTGCAGAAGATATAGTGAGTATGGAAACACTACAGGTTATTAAAAACTGTGGTGCAAATGTATTGGTTGAACTAAGCACTTTGTCTATTCGAGATGGAGAACCGGCAATATCTCATATAGAGACTGCCTTTGAAAAAGGTATGCATGTTATAACAGGTAACAAAGGTCCTATAGCCTTTAAGTATCAAAAGCTTCGTGATAATGCTAAAGAAAGAGGGCTACAGTTTTTATATGAAACCACTGTAATGGATGGCACTCCTATATTCAATTTAGTTGAAAACACATTGCTAGGATGCAAGGTATTATCCTTTAGAGGAATATTAAATTCCACTACTAATTTTGTTCTAGAAGAAATGGAATGTGGAAATAGCTATGAAGAAGCAATTAAGGAAGCCAAGAGAAGAGGCTTTGCTGAAGAAGACCCTTCTATGGACATTGATGGATGGGATGCAGCGGCAAAAACTGCAGCCTTATTAAATGTGTTAATGGATACAAATATAAAGCCTACTGAAATAGATAGGCAAGGAATAGCACATATTACTTTAGAGGACATAGAAAGAGCTAGAGAGGAACAGTGTAAAATTAAACTTATATGTGAAGGCTATATTGAAGATAACAAACCAAGAGGCAGGGTACATCCAGTTTATATAAAGAGCAAGGATACATTTAGTAATATAGATGCCACCTCTTCCATATTAGGTATAACCACAGATTTAATGGGAGAAGTACAAATAATAGAAAAGAACCCTGAAATCCAGCAAACGGCTTATGGCATATATAGTGATTTACATACACTTATAAAGAAAATATAGAATTATAAAGGCACATATCAATATAGATATGTGCCCTTATAATTATGTTATTTCTATGCATTTACAGGTTTTATTTTGTAGTTACTGGGGGAACAAAAACTCTTGTCGCTAATTGGTTATCTAACATATAAATGCTTGTAGGATCATCATTGATTCTTCCAAGTTTTTTTATAAGGCCACTAAAGTTAGCTTCTTCTTCCACTTGCTCATCAATAAACCACTTAAGTAAGCTTATAGTAGCATGTTCTCTTTCTTCTGTAGCAATGTCAGTAAGATTATAAATTTTACTAGTTACAATTTTTTCATGAGCATAGGCTACTTCAAAAACGTCAAGCAGTGATTTATAATCATTTCTAGGTTCAGGCATTGCATCTAGGGTTACTCTTCCGTTCATTTCATTTACGTAATTATAAAATTTCATAGCATGGAATCTTTCTTCTTCAGCTTGAACTTTAAAGAAATTAGAAAAACCATCAAAATCTTCTGCGGCACAATAAGCTGCCATTGCTAAATAAAGGTGTGCAGAATAAAATTCAAAGTTTATTTGCTTGTTTAACTCATTGAATAATCTTTCGCTTATCATATTAATCCTGGTTTTTGAAATCGGTACAAATCGATTTTTCACTTTAGTTGCTAAGTAAAGTGGTAGCATCACAGAATTCAACTGTTTTACTACTTAAACCAAGTTTTCACCTTCCTTTGTCATAAATTTTTTTAGAGTTTTGTACTATTTATTATCTGAATATTAGTAATCATTATTGACTAATTATGAGTATTAAATACATTATACACCTAATGTATTATTGTGTAAATAGGCTACCTATATTATGTCTTATTAACAAATTTTTAGGAATGAGGAGGTTATTTAGGGTAGTAGTTTTTCTAAATTTACAATCCCTGCACCTTGCATATATTTTGGAAAATTTATTAAACTTGATGATACCTTTAGTAATGCCAATGTATCTTTGAAACATAAATCTTTATTATTCTCATAGAGGAGAGCACATATTCCACTTATAAAAGCTGCTGAGCAGGAGGTTCCTGTATATGTCGTATATAGATTAGTGATATGAGGAGGGTATAGTTTTACACCATTTTTTTCAGAGATAAATTGCGTATCTGAAATCAAGGAACAAATATCAACACAAGCGGAAATCAAATTTGGTTTATCAAGTTTTTTACAAGGACCACAGGAAGAATATTCATATATTTTTGGAGTTCCTATACTATCATACCCACCTACAGTTATACAATTACTAAGTGTAGCTATACCTCGTATTGAGCTTTTAGTATTTTTATTACTTCCGCTAGGGACGATTATAACTATGCCCTTTGATATTGCAAGGTCAAAAAGCTTTGAGAACAAAGAAAGCACAAATTCATTAGGTTCTAGAGTTTCAAAAGGTAGGCAAATGATTTTGATATTGAACTCATTACTTTCGTTAATTAGGGTTTCTAGTGAAAATAAAATATCAGATATAAAGCCATTACCTAGTTTATTAAAGGCTTTAATCATATAAAGGTGGCTATTTTTTGCAACCCCTTTATACATACCCTTTGACCCATAACCACTACCACAAATCAATCCGCTCATAAAGGTTCCGTGACCATTATCGTCATAAGGATAGTTTAAGTTATTAACAACGTCTACAAATTTTTTAATTCTATTGCTAGGATTTAATAAGTCACAATGGGGATACACACCGCTATCAATTATTCCAATGCCAATGCCCTTTCCAGTGAGATCATAGTTACTTTGAAAGGATACACCATTAGATGCCAGGATACTATTGCCACATAAATGTGCATAAGAATCAAAAGTTATATATGCTACTTGTGGATATTCTAGTAATCTCTCTATAGCGATGGAAGTTAATATAGCACAGATGCAGTTTACTCCGGGGATATGTCGTAGAATATCGCATTTTAAGGACTTAATTTTATTAAGGGTTTTACCCTCAAGGGATTTGCAGTATATTATTACCCTATAGGTTTCATATAGATTACTTAATAAAGCTTGCCTTAAAGTGGGTTCTAACTTATTTTTGAAGGAAAACATGTATGCCTCCTATTGTATTGTTACATTATTATAGTATATGCAAACTTTCAAGATATGTTAATAAAAAAGAAAAGTATATTTTATAATTTCCTAATAAATAAAAAAACTGCTCACAAAGTTGAACAGTTTCAATAATTTATAATTTTTATTCTTAACATTCTTTCAGTGAAAACATTTCTTCACACATGCTAAAAAAAGCATTAGCTATAGGAGTCAAGGTACGCTTTGAGTTAATAATTAAATATAGATTTCTTTTCAGAAGTAAATCTTTAATTTTACTTACCTTTATTTTACTACTATCAATATAATCAAAAGATATTTTTTCTGAAATGATAGATACGCCTGTTCCTAGTTTTACGAATTGAAGAAGATTGTCCAAATTATTCACTTCACAAAATACGTTTAACAAATTAGAATTTATCCCTTTTGATTCAAGAGCTGCATCCAGGGTGGTCCTCGTTGCTGAATTTTTTTCTCTAATTATAAACTTATATTTTAATAAATCCTTTAGAGTTATTTCATCAGGAATATTGAGGTCAATACTGGAGATTAAAACAAGATCATCTTCCATAAGCTTGTAACTTTTAATTTTTTCATTTTTAATTGTGGTTCCAACTATACCGATTTCACAGTGAAGATCTAAAATATCTTTTATTATATTTCCAGAGCTTTGTTCAGTAATGTTAAAACGAACATCAGGGTAGAGCTCACTAAATTTTTTTATAAGGTCAGGCACCAAGGAATTGCAAGGGGTGGTGCTAGCTGATAAATTTAGTTTTCCGCATATTGTAGTATTGAAATTGGAAAGATTAGAAATAGCATTATTACGAGTATTTATTATATTAATTGCATATTCTAAAAAAGATTCACCAGCAGGTGTTAAATAAACTTCTTTAGAAGTTCTGTCAAAAAGTTGAACATTTAATTCTCTTTCTAAGCTAGCTATATGAGAACTTATTGTTGGTTGTGATAAGAAGATTGTATTAGCTGCCTTAGAGAAACTTTTAAACCTGGCTACACTAATGAAGGCTTCAATTTGTTTGAAATCCATAAAGGGTCCTCCTTGTATATTCAATATATATAAACAACTATAAATAGTAGTTAGTTTTAAAATTTAAAATTGATGATGTACATTTATAATTATGATGATATTTATAGATAATTTCAATAGGTAAGATAAAAAATAACAGTGATTTTCCAAAAAAATAGAAAGAGCGTATTACCCTTTCCATTTAAATACTATTATACCTACAATCATTATAGCTATACCTACAAATTTAGATATAGTAAATTTAATTTGCTCAGCTCCAAACATTCCAAAGCTATCAATTATACCTGCTGCTAAAAGTTGAGCAACTAGTATAGTTGCAATGGAGTAGGTTGGTCCCATGCTTGATATACCTTTCATAACAGAAAATATAATTATAGCCCCTAAAGCTCCTCCTAGTAAATACAGTTTATTTACTTCTTTTATAGCTTTAAAATTGCCATTACCAGCTATAAGGAGTATTATTAAGGTCAGAATTAACCCCGTGCCTTGAACAAAAACGTTAGTTTCCCAAAGACCAATTTTTTCACTTACCCTAGTATTAAAAACACCTTGAAGGCTCATGCAAATGCCTGCAATTATAGAAAATATTAATCCCAATTACAATCACACTCCTCTAGGTTAGTCTACCCAGAATGTATTGTAATATTACAGCACCAAAGATGACGAGGACTTCTTAATATCCATTATCCTGTCTTTCATGATTAATGTTGTTTTTATATAAATATGCATTTTCAATTTCCTCTACGCAAAATCCAAGATTTTGACCTAAGCTTAAAAAGTTTTGAAAAACATTTAAATAGTTATCTACAGAAGTACAAATTGTAAAATCTGCAATATTTATATACAAGTTTAAAAACTGTTCAGATAATTCTAAGGTAATAGGTTTAATATTCAAAGTGATATCTTGAAAGTTTTTTTCTATACCTATACTTAAAATAAAGTGAAGGCAATCAACATACTCCTCAAGAATTACATCCTTACTTGAAGGTTTTTTTGTACTCCAAAATTTAAAACAACGAGTTTCATTTGCAAGTTCACCCAGTTCTACTTGAAGGGACAGTATTTTCTTTTGTAATAAAGGCATTCCTTCAAGGTGATGTTCTGTTTCAATTCGTTTATCTAAAGTGTTTTGCATTTGAAACAATCTTTTTAAGTTCATGTATAAAACCACCTTTCTCCAAAATTCTACAAATATAGTTTAACTAATAATTGAGAATAAGGAAAGGGTTTTATTAATGCAATAAAGGGTATTTTTAACAGTAACTTTAGGCTTCTCGGGGACTTAACAATTATTAATTGTTAAGTCTTAGTATTCTCTTAGCTCATAAGTTTTAACTAGCATATCTTTTTTATTACTAACTTGCTTCCATAATTCAATCTTGGAAACCTTTGCATATTTAAAAAAATCATCCTTATTTAAAGTATCATCAATAGAAATTGTGCCTCCGTTGCATGACTTTTTAATGATATGATTGGCATTAGCAAGTAGAATACGCAAATCAATATTGTCATTATCACTCTTAACGTTAAAACCATGTAAATCTAAAGTGTCTGTAATACTTCTTGCTAAACGAAAAATATATCCTTTATCTTCAACCTTAAGATTAACTTGACTGAAATTTTCACTTAAACCAATACTATTATTTAGGCCCACCTTGAATTTCTTATAAGGAACTATAATTTTAGAAATAACTACATCTAATTTTTCTAAATCAGGATTAGTTATAACACTTATAGGTATATAAAGATTAGGGGAGCTTTTGTATAGTTTATATTTTCTACAAATATTTCTTTGAATATTTTGAATTGTAGAATTAGATTGATCATCAAATAGCGCAACTAAAAAATATTTCATGTTTTTCCTCCGAACAAAATTAATAACCAAGACTGGTTAACATTATTTTGATTAAATTATAACTGTATTATAACATAATTTTTGAATTTTGTATTTTCTATGTAAATTTATGTATTAAAATTTATTTATAACTTATTCAGAAAAGAAATCTAGGCGTAGTAATATATACCTTTCTGCATTTTTGCATAATTAATTTTAATCATGCTAATAATAGTTTTGTAATTAATTAAGGGAGGTGCTTTTCTTATGGAGCATAATAACAGTATAGGTTGTACAGTAAATGAATGTACACATCATTGTAAGGAAGATAATTATTGTACTTTAAACA
>JAJYBA010000230.1 GCA_021779235.1 Bacillota bacterium | reverse complement strand
GATAAACTTCATACTTAATATTATATAGTGTCTATATCGATTTAACGACGTCGCAGATGATGATCAATAATGTTAGGGAAGTAATAAGAATATAAGAATATAAGTGTCTATGGGATTCAAAGATAAAGACTGTGGATTATTTTTAATGTTTCGCTTAAAAATGTGGAGAAAAAACACTGCAAAAAGCCTTTTGCTAAAAAGGCATGCGTATCATGGGAAAGGTATTTAAATTTCAGTATGTTAATTATAAAGCTACTTTAAGACAGATACTTTTACTTTTTTATCCCTACGGGGGATTTTGAACATATAATCCTACTCATCTGTGGATAATATTTTGTGTGGTTACATTTATTTTCTCGCAGTGGAGGAAAGTATAAAAATATATGGGTTAAAAACATAGAATAATCTATGGTTGTGTGATTTCATAACCAATTAATATAATTTTAAAATAGGAGTGAATGAGTATGCAGCAAACACCTAATGCTAACAGGTTACACATAGCTATTTTCGGAAAAAGAAATGTAGGGAAATCAAGTTTGATTAATGCACTTACGGCACAGAACATCGCATTGGTATCTGATTTAGCAGGAACTACTACAGACCCTGTGTATAAGGCTATGGAGCTACTTCCTATTGGACCAGTAGTTATTATAGATACCGCGGGGCTTGATGATGAAGGTGAAATTGGGGAACTTAGAATAAAGAAAACTAAAGAAGTTATGGATAAAACAGATTTAGCCCTTTTAGTTATAGATGGAAATGAGGGAGATTTATCCTTTGAGAAAGAATGGTATGAAGATTTAAAGAAAAGAAAGATCCCGGTAGTTGGAGTTATAAATAAAATTGACAAAAATGAAGTAGCATTAGAAGATATTCAAAAGGTAATAGATATAGCTTTTGTTAAGGTTAGTGCTAAGGAAAAGTTAAATATTGATGGATTAAAAAAAGCAATTATGGCTGCGGCGCCAGAGGATTTTGAAAAAAGTACAATTGTTGGTGACATAGTAAAACTGAAGGCAAGAGTGTTAGTTGTGGCACCACAAGATATTCAAGCACCAAAGGGGAGATTAATACTTCCACAGGTTCAAATAATAAGAGATCTTCTTGATAATGATGCAATGGCACTAGTAGTAAAGGACAGTGAACTTGAGGACATTTTAGCTTCGCTAAAAGATAAGCCAGATTTAGTAATCACAGATTCTCAGGTGTTTAAGAAAGTCAATGCTATAATACCAAAGGATGTACCACTTACTTCTTTCTCTATACTTATGGCTAGGTATAAAGGAGATTTAAACAGTTTAGTTAAAGGTGCAAGAGCTATAGATACCCTTAAAAGCGGAGATAAGGTGCTTATTGCAGAAGCTTGCACTCATCATCCGTTAGAGGGAGATATAGGACGAGAAAAGCTTCCAATATGGCTTCAAGAAAAAGTAGGTGGAAAGCTAGATATAACAGTCTGCGCTGGAAGTAGTTTTCCGGAGAATATAAGTGAGTATAAGCTAATAATTCATTGTGGAGCTTGCATGTTCAACAGACAGCAGTTAATGTCAAGAATTAAAAAGGCTAATATGGAGGATCTACCTATTACCAATTTTGGTATAGCTATAGCTCATATAAATGGTATATTAGATAGAGTACTTAGTGCGTTTGAAGAGTATTCTTTTTAAAGTTATTATGTAAAATGAATTAATATCCACAACTAAGGTTAATTTAAAACTTTGGTTGTGGATGTTTTTTTAGTTATTATTTGTTAATAAAATAACTTTGGTTAATACAATATTTAATATTTACATAGGTTAAATGCTTAATTATCAATAAAATTAAGATAGACTAAAATATACATTCATTAGGTGTTTGTTAAAAAAAAATCAAAGTTTCTATATTAATTTTAGAATAATTGTTGTAAAATTTAATTATAAAGAAATATTCTATAGTAAATTATAAAATAAATATAGAGGCAAATAAACTTGAAGGGAAGATAATGATGATAACTATTAGTGTTTGTGTGGGGAGTGCGTGTCATTTAAAGGGATCCTATAAAGTAATACAAGGATTACAAAGGTTAATTGAGGAAAATAAGGTTTCAGATATGGTAGAAATTAAAGGGGCATTTTGTATTGGCAGATGCACAGAGGCAGTTTCAGTAACTGTGAATGATGAAGGGTTATTTTCATTAAATGAAAATAATGTAGATTCATTCTTTCAGGAAACTATTATGAGGGGTATGTCAAATGAGTAATATAAATTTTTCTAAAGCAGATTGTAAAAATTGTTATAAATGTCTTCGTTCATGTCCTGTGAAGGCAATAAAGTTTGAGAATGAGCAAGCGACTATAGATGAAGAAAGATGCATAGAATGCGGACACTGCCTTACTATATGTCCGCAAAATGCTAGAGAAATTAAAAGTGATTTGGACACTGTTAAAAAAGCTATAAATTGCGGCAAAAAAGTTATAGCAAGTTTAGCACCATCCTTTGCTGGTTTTTTTGATGTGCAGCAGGGCAAGCTTGTGTCGGCTCTAAAGCAGTTGGGGTTTAGTATAGTAGAAGAAACAGCAGTAGGGGCAGAGATAGTATCTGAATTATATAATGAATATATTGTGGATAATAAGCAAGATGCTTATATAACCACATCATGTCCATCAGCTAACTACTTAGTAGAAAAATACTTTAAAGATATTATTCCATACT
>JAJYBA010000229.1 GCA_021779235.1 Bacillota bacterium | reverse complement strand
AACCCTATGATGCATAATCCTATGATGCAACATCCTATGTATTATCATCCTATGATGCACCATCCTATGTACTATCATCCTATGTATTATCACCCTATGTATCATCATCCTATGTATCATCACCCAATGTATCATCACCCAATGTATCATCCAATGATGGATGGAATGCACAATCCATCAACATATAACCCACAAATGCCAATGCAACGTGAGGAGCCAATAGAAGGAGCCGATGAAGATATGGATAGATTGCCATATAACCATCCTTCCTATCATCATGGTTATTATCCTCATCATAATTATTATCAGTATCATCATCCTTATCATAATTATTATGATAACTATTACCCTTATTATAACTTAAATCCATTAATCATTCCTTTGTTATTTGGTAGAGAGTAAGAATACTAACAAAAATTGAGGGAATTTAATATTAATTTTATTTATGTATAATAAAAGGGCTTATTAATTTTAAGTCCTTTTATTAATTTATGAAATTAATAATTCTAAAGAAGATTTTTGCCACTTGCCATGTGGGTGGCACTTTTGCATTTAATTTAATTTACATATAACTATATACTTGTAACTGTATATATGATAAAATAAAGCTAATTTGGTAATTAAATACTATTAAATTATTTCAAATCAATTAGACCATTTCTACAATTGCCTTTTCAAAAACAGAAGCAAAAAGTTAAACTTTAAACCTCTGCTTCTAGCATCTAAGGTATATAATTAGATGCTAGTCCACCAAGTCTAAGGTTTTTTCTCGCGTCTATAATCTTATTCCATTTTAAAACTTTGAAAGGAGGATAATTGATATTATATTCAAATTTAGGGTCGGAGGTGTATTATGAAAAAAATTATAAAATCCTGGAGTGTTTTTCTTGTACTGTTTTTTTTCGTAGCAGTAAATTGCTTAAGTTATGTACCGGTTAAGGCTGCCCAAGTAGAGTTACCTAAAATAGCTTTTGCTAAAGCTGAGCATTCACCACTTACTTATGGCATGGCAGAAACCTTTGGTTTGATTTCAAATAATTATGTTGGGAAAGTTCAGTACAGGCTATGGCTTAATAAAAAGGATTCAAAGGTATGGATGGATATAACAGGTGGGTACTTACCAGCAGTTGCTGCAACAACTCCCTTTGCTTTTAAGTATGATAAAGCACTTGAGCCTGGAAATTATAACGTAGTTGCATGGGTTAAAATAGCAGATACAGCTGGAACAAAGGTAAACAATAGTGGCTTAAAATATGACAATTACTATGTTACGCAGCTTAAATGTATAAAAGCTGACGAAACAAAGCAAGTAAGTGAAACAGTATATACTGCCTTAGGCGATTCTATTGCCTTTGGATTAAGTGCTGAAAAAGGAAAGGGTTACGCTGATCTTTTCCATAATTACTTAAAGGGAACAGAAAAATTTTCTAAATTAGAACTAAATAATCTTTCAATGCCTGGTGACAAAAGTAGCGACTTATTAGCAAAGTTAAAAAATGACGCTAATATACGTGAGTCAGTTAAAAAATCAAATATAATTACAATTAGTATTGGTGGCAATAATCTCTTATCACCATTAATTGAAGCTGTTGTATCTCAATATAAATTGGACCCTAAAGATCCTGAATTCCAAAGTAAATTAGTAGCTGCAATAGCAACTGACACTAAGCTACAGGAGAAAATGGCTAGCTTAATGACTTCAGAAACATTGAAAGCAGCTTTTACAGCAGGTCTTACTCAATTTATGACAGATTCACAAAGTATAATTACGGAAACTAAACTTCTTGCTCCAACTGCAGAAATTTATGTTATGACACTATATAATCCTCTTAATGCAAAGGATCCATTTTTCAACTTAGTAGATCCTATAATCCAAAAGATAAATGCAACCATCTTAAATTCTAATAATCTTTACAAGGTTGCAGATGTCTATACCTTATTCAATAAATATGAGGGCACTAAGCCTCTAACCAACTTTAATTTACTAACTGGTAGTGTTGATCCTCATCCTACAGCTGAAGGCCATAACTTAATTTTACAAGCACATATTAATGCCAAATAGTTGAAACTAATAAAAGAGTCCTCAGATTGGAGGGCTCTTTTTGTTAATTATATCCCATGCCACCAGACACCTGAGTGCCACCATTAAGCTTATATTCTATTAACTTAGCAGGAACACAAATTGTAGAGCTAAGTTGCTCAAGATTTAGTTCACTATATCTGTGGTCATTAATCTCCTGACCAATTAAGATTTCAGCAGCAAACTTATCTGCTTCAATTTCATATTTATTTTTCACTATCATAGGGTTTTCAACAAAGTAACCTAGGGATAATGTATTATGAAGAATTGCATGTCCCAGTTCATGAGCGCATATATATTTCATTTCCTCCTCGTGAGCCTCAGAGTTTATAAAAATCATTGCACGCCCATCAGGTGTTCTTTGCATATATCCCTTTATATCCTTTCCAAGATTATATTTAAAAACCTTTATATCAAGACATTCACATAGTTCAAATGGATCCAAGGTTCCATACTTTTCTAAAAGGCCTGCAACAATACTTTTAATACAGTTCATTAAACCACCTTCTCACAATATATTATTTCTTTTCTATTTTCTGCATTTGCTTTGCATAAGCAAGACCCAATTTTATAGCATTTGCAAGAGCTATTTTACTCTCATCTGATAATAGTTCACCATTTAAC
>JAJYBA010000228.1 GCA_021779235.1 Bacillota bacterium | reverse complement strand
TAGAGCATGCTAAAACAATTAGTAAAATGGATCTTGATGGCTATGCTATAGGTGGTCTGGCAGTGGGCGAGACTCATGAAGAAATGTATAGAACCATTGATGCAGTTGTTCCACACTTGCCAGAGGATAAACCAATATATCTTATGGGAGTAGGTCTTCCAAGTAATATTTTAGAAGCTGTATCAAGAGGAGTAGATTTTTTTGATTGTGTATTGCCAGCAAGAAATGGAAGGCATGGACATGTATTTACAAAAGATGGTAAAATAAATATAATGAATGCTAAATTTGAACTAGATGGCGCACCTATTGATGAAGGTTGTGAGTGTCCTACTTGTAAACATTATACTAGAGCATACATAAGACACCTATTCAAGGCAAAAGAAATGTTAGCCATGAGGCTTTGTGTGCTTCATAATCTGTACTTTTACAACAAACTTATGGAAGACATTAGAAATGCCATTGATAATGATTGTTTTGAAGAGTTTAAGGCAGAGAAACTAGCTCAGTGGAATGGAAGGGCATAATTATTTACTATTAATATGATTAGCCTATAAAAGCAACAATAAAGAATATTGCAAGTTCTTTAGAAAATAATTTTTATAGGAGAATTATTTTATTATAATTTAGAAAAAATATTATTGAAAGGAGGGGAACATAAATGGGACAATTAGGAAGTTTATTACCTTTAATATTAATGCTAGGAGTGTTTTATCTAGTAATATTTATACCAGAAAACAAAAGAAAGAAAAAATATGCTGCACTTTTAAATAATTTAAAAGTAAATGATGAAGTAATGACTAAAGGCGGTATAATGGGAAAAATCATCAACATTCAAGATGAGTACATTATATTAGAAAGTGGTCCAGACAGAGCTAGAATTAAATTGGCGAAAAGTGGAATAAGCACAGTTGTGAATTCAAACAGTGCTGAAGTAGTAGAGAAAAAGTAGAGAATTAAGTAATAAAACCCCCCTTTTAATCATAATTAATATTATAGATTTCAACTAAAAGATATTTTTAATTGAAATTCATAGAAAAGGGGGGGGTATACATGGAAAATAAAGTAAAATATTCTTGTGCTGCAGAAGGCGCATTTAGGGCTGGAATTTTAACCTTAATTGTATTGGTAATTTATTCTGTAATAACAAGCTATTTACCAGCCAACATGAAGGTAACATCCGTTTTTTATATTGTAATAACGTTAATTAGTGTGCTTTATGGAGCAATATTTGCTGCAAAAAAAGCAGGCGAAAAAGGTTGGCTAATGGGTCTGTTAGTAGCAGCTACTTACATGTTGGTTTTGTACCTAGTTAAAGTTTTTGGTGGTGGAAGTACTGCTATTGGTATGAGGGAAGTAGTAAGAACAGCTTTAGCTTTGGGTATAGGTGCTTTGTCTGGAATGCTTGGAATAAATCTATAGAAATACTTTATTTAACCAAGATATTATGATATAATTATACGGAAACTTTACGAATGGAGGAATAAAAATGAAACATATAAAAACTATAAACAAAACAAACATTAAAGAAAGTTTAAAAAAACCAGGATGTAAGGAATGTGCTAATTCATGTCAATCAGCATGCAAAACTTCTTGTACAGTAGCTAATTTAGCTTGTGAAAATTAATATTATTAATGGGGCAGTAACTTAGGGTTACTGCTTTAAATTTAGTTAGGAGGAAAAAAAGTTGTCACTAATTCATAAATTTATTCAAGATAGCGAATATTATGTAATTGATGTAAATTCTGGAGCACTACATGTAGTTGATGAAATAGTTTATGATCTTTTGGATGATAGTGGACTTAAAGAGAAAGAAGAGTTAATAGAAACTTTTAAAGATAAATATACGACAGAAGATATTGAGGAAGTGTATAGCGAAATTCAGAGCTTAATTCAGGGAGAAATGTTATACACAGGAGATTTATACGAGGCAATTGCAAGGAACAGTGGACAAACAGAGTCTTACATAAAGGCCTTGTGTCTGAATATAATACACGATTGTAATTTAAGATGTAAATACTGTTTTGCTGATGAAGGTGAGTACCATGGCTCTCGAAAAGCAATGTCAGCAGAAGTAGGAATGAAAGCAATAGATTTTGTTATAGAGAAATCTGGACCAAGAAAGAATATTGAAGTGGATTTATTTGGTGGAGAACCACTTATGGCTTTTGATACAATAAAAGAAATTGTGGAATATGCTAAAGTACAAGAAAAACTTCATAAAAAAGTTATAAGATTTACCATGACTACCAATGCTACATTACTAAATGACGAGATTATGAAATATATGGATGAAAATATGGGTAATATAGTACTAAGCATAGATGGTAGAAAATCTGTTAATGATAAGGTTAGAACAAGAGTGGATGGAAGCGGTTCTTATGATAGAATACTTCCTAATATTCAAAAAATGGTCAATATGAGAGATAAGTCAAAAGCATATTATGTAAGGGGAACCTTCACAAGAGAAAACACTGACTTTTTTGAAGATGTAAAACATATGGCAGATTTAGGGTTTAAAGAAATATCTATAGAACCAGTAGTGTTACCAGATGAACATGAACTTTCACTTAGAGAGGAAGATTTACCAACTATTTTTGAGCAATATGATAAATTATATTCAGATATGCTTCAGAGATATAAAGATGGAACTGACTTTAAATTTTACCATTTTAATATAGATTTGCAAGGTGGACCTTGCGTTTATAAGAGAAT
>JAJYBA010000227.1 GCA_021779235.1 Bacillota bacterium | reverse complement strand
AGTACCGTAGATGAAACACTTATAGATGAAATGAATTTTCTAAAACTTCAGACAAAAGTAAAAACTAAAGATGAGCATATAACAAGACCAGATTTGGGAAGAGAATTGAATGAAGAATCCATGAAACTATTAAAAGAAAAATGCATTCAAAATCCTCAAATTCAGATTGTTGTATGTGATGGATTAAGTTCTAAGGCTATAGAAGCAAATATAAAAGATGTGTTACCTGCATTTATGCAAGGGTTAACTATGTATGGGATTAAAGTTGGAACAACAGTATTCGTAAAATATGGCAGAGTTGGAGCCATGGATGAAATTGGAGAAGCGTTGAATGCGGAAGCCTGCATTATGTTCGTAGGGGAAAGACCAGGCCTTATCACAGCCGAAAGTATGAGTGCATATATGGTTTATGGCCCACGAAAGGGACTAGAAGAAGCAGAGAGAACTGTACTCTCCAATATTCATAAAGGTGGAACACCAAATGTGGAAGCAGGAGCACATCTTGCAACCATAATGAAACGAATCTTAGATGAAAAAGCAAGTGGAATAAATCTTAAAAAATAAAAGAAAAAAATGTATTTACAAATAAGATTGTGAATACATTTTTTTCTTCTATATAGAATTTTATAATTAGTAATTGCAAACTTATTTTATATTGTGGAAGTACGCCTATAAACCTTTCCATAGCTACCCTTACATACCACGCCATCTCTTACTGCGATTTTACCGTTTAATATAACATATTTAGCACCTATAGGAGCTTTAGTAGGTTCATAGTAATCTTCAAAACCTTTGATTTTTTTTAAATCAAATAAAACTATATCAGCGGTTTTACCTAATGCGATTTCTCCTATATCTTTAAGACCTAAAGTTTTTGCAGGCAAATATGATGTCTTATAAATTGCTTCTTCAATAGAGAGAGCTTTTTTATCTCTCACAAATTTGCCTATAAAAAGAGGATAGTTTCCGTAAAGCCTTGGATGTGGATTTCCTGCTGGTATACTGTCCGAGCCTACCATTTGAAGGGGATGATTTATAAGTTTAATGGTATCTTCTTCGGAAAATACACCTAGGGTTACGATTGCTACACCAAATTTCTCTTTCATAAGTATCTGTAATGCAAAATCTACAGCATCAATGCCTAAATCTTTGGCAATTTTTCCTACAGTTTTTCCAATATATTTTAAATTATCTTTTTCCTTTACTGAAGTTATAAGTATGCCATCCCAGCCTGTAATTAAGCTATAATTGTCCCAGCCTATATAGTGGGTTTCGTGACTTAAAAGTTCTTCTTTAAGCTTAAGAAGCATTTCCTTATCTTGAAACCTTTTGCTCATTTCTTCACTTCCTCCAGAGGTAAACCAAGGGGGTAAAAGTTGTGTCATAAGGGTGCTTCCTGATAAATATAGATGCTCATCAAAGGTTATTTTTATTTCTTTATCTACTGCACTTTCTATGTAGGATATAAGCTTTTCGGCATCACAGCCCAAAACCTTTGAGTTATAGGACCTCATGTGTGATATGTGAAGTCTTACCTTAGACTGCTTGGCTATATAAATTATTTCCTCTAGTGCATTTGTTATAGTATCATCATGATTCCTAAGATGAACCATAACGATTCCATCAAACTTTGCTATAACTTTACAGATAGCTATTAACTCATCTTTTGTGCTAAAAATTGCAGGCATGTACTGAAGTCCTATAGACATGCCAAATGCACCAGCTTTCATAGCACTCTCAGCCATTTTGCACATTGTGCTAATCTCTTCTTTTGTCGGTATTCTACTATCAAATCCCATAACATGTGTTCTAATTGCTCCATGAGAAATTAGAGTTGTAAAATTATTTTTTAGTCCTTTTGAAACTATTTGCCTTATATACTCACCAATATTAGAAAAATTCCACTTGAAACCTGGATCTCCAACTACTCCTCTTATATAATTTTTCCATATGCTATTTTCTTCTTCAATGCAAGGAACAACGCCTAACCCACATTGTCCTACAAGTTCTGTAGTTACCCCTTGCATTAGTTTTAAATCTTTAATATTTTCCTCCATAAAAGGGACTAAATCATTATGGCTATGCACATCAATAAACCCTGGAGAAACTACAAGGTCAGTGGCATCAATAATCTCTAATGCTTGTTCATCTATATTGCTTGCAATCTTCACCACTTTTCCATCTTTTATTCCTAAATTTCCTTGGTAAGAAGTAGTTCCTGTACCGTCAACTATGCACCCATTTTTTATTATAATATCTAACATTTAAATCACCACCCCTTATTTTAAATATAATACTTTACCAAAGTTTATGCAATTTAAAATTGGAGGTAGATATCTCCTTTAACAAATTAACTTTGTAATAGGGAATATGAAACAAAAAGTCTTAATCTACTAAAAATATCATGCCAAAAGATATAAGATTTTTATATTTTTATATTAACATAAAAAGAATTATGTAAACTAATTAAAATGTAAAGTAAATGATTAAGAATTTGCATAGAAAAATACATGCATTTGCAGGAAATAATTAGAAATAGAGTAAAGCGTAATATTTCAGGTGGGGTAGAAGGTGTTAGTTTTGAAATTGACAAATGGGAAAGCAATTAGATATAATATCTGAAACATTAAAAAACATCAAAGAAACATAACATGTGACAAATTCAAAATCAAAACAGTTGAGTTTGATATTATTCCAATATAGGTTCCAAAATTTCTGT
>JAJYBA010000036.1 GCA_021779235.1 Bacillota bacterium | reverse complement strand
CTTTTACTACTTCATCCCTTTCTGATATATCATCCACTCTTTCATCATTAGTTGATTTATCTTTTTCGTTTATCATTTTACCACTCCCATACATAATATAGTATACAATTGCAGTTAATGAGACTTTACCCACTTATCAAATATGGCATACTTGCCTTCTGAAATGTCTGTCATTGAGTCTCAAATAATTTGAGCAAATATATAAATTTATTGATAATAATAGCTATACCCCGTATACGTACTACTTATAATTATATCATCGCAATTAATACAAAGCAAGAGATAACAAATTCAAGTAAAAAGAGCATAATATTTAGATATTATACTCTTTTTGTATAAAATATATTCTATTAAAAAATTACTTCTTTTCCTCTGTTTTTGTAATACCAAGTTCATGAAGTTGCTTATCATCAACCATATTTGGCGCTTCAGTCATTGGACAGAATGCATTTTGGTTCTTAGGGAAGGCAATTACGTCTTTAATATTTTCCGTTCCTGCTAAGAACATTACCATTCTATCTAGTCCAAAAGCAAGTCCGCCGTGTGGTGGTGGGCCATATTTGAATGCTTCTAGTAAGAATCCAAATCTCTCCCATGCTTTCTCCTGAGTAAATCCTAAGACTTTAAACATAGTTTCTTGTAGTTTAGAATCATGTATTCTTATACTTCCTCCACCTAATTCTTCTCCATTTAACACTATGTCATAAGCTTTAGCTCTAACTCTACCAGGCTCTGTTTCAAGGTATTGAAGATCTTCATCCATTGGCATTGTAAAAGGATGGTGTGCTGCTACATATCTATTTTCTTCTTCATTGTAATCTACTAATGGGAATTCTGTAACCCATACAAAGTTAAATTCCTTATTGTCTTTTAAGATTTCAAGTTCTTTAGCTAACTGTAATCTTAATGCACCTAAAGTTTGTAGCACAACACTATCCTTGTCAGCAACAATAAGTATTAAATCTCCAGCTTTTGCTTCTACCTTATTCAAGATAGCCTGCATTTGTTCTTCGCTTAAGAACTTAGCTATAGGTGATTTAATTTCATCTTCTTTATAAGCAATCCATGCAAGTCCTTTTGCTTTGTAAGTCTTAACAAACTCGCCTAATTTATCTAATTTCTTTCTACCCATATCTGCAGCATTATCAACCTTTATAGCTCTTACTGAACCACCATTATCTATAGCACCTTTAAATACTACAAATTCACTGTCCTTTACCTCTTCAGTAATATCGTTTATTTCCATTCCAAATCTTAAATCTGGTTTATCTGAACCATATTTATCCATAGCTTCTTTATATGGCATTCTTCTTATAGGAAGCTTAACATCTTCATTTACCACTTCTTTAAATACTTTTTTAATTAAGGCCTCATTTACAGCAATAACATCATCTTGCTCAACAAATGACATTTCTATATCTACTTGCGTAAACTCTGGTTGTCTATTTGATCTTAAATCTTCGTCTCTAAAGCATTTTGCTATTTGGAAGTACTTATCATATCCAGACACCATTAATAATTGTTTAAATAATTGTGGTGATTGTGGAAGTGCATAGAACATTCCTGGGTAATTCCTACTTGGAACTAGATAGTCTCTAGCACCCTCTGGAGTACTTTTAGTAAGCATAGGTGTTTCCATTTCTAAAAAACCCTTCTCATCTAAAAAGTCGCGAACAACTTTAGCTGTTTTATGTCTTATCATAAGAATTCTTTGCATGTCTGGTCTTCTTAAATCAAGATATCTATATTTTAGTCTTATATTTTCTGATGCATCTAAATCTTCTTTTATGTATATAGGTGGAGTTTCTGATTCAGATAATATCTTTATATTTTCTCCTTTAAGTTCTACTAGTCCAGTAGGTAGATTCTCATTTGGAGATTCTCTTTTAATAATTTCACCAGTTACAGCAATGCAGTACTCTGATTTCACTAAATCTGCCTTTGCAAATGCTTCTTTATTGATTTCCTCTCCGAATACTAATTGTAATAAACCAGTTCTATCTCTTAAATCGATAAAAACAAGTCCTCCTAAATTTCTTTTTCTTTGTACCCATCCCATTACTGTTACTTTATTTGATATGTGTGTTTCTCTAAGATCACCACACATATTGGTTCTCTTTAACCCTTCTAATGCTTCTCCCATTTTATTCCCTTCCTTTCTAAACACTTTTTTGAATATTTATTTTTAGATAAGAATTAAGCATACTTCGTAACCTTATTGTATCTTCATTCTTATAGCATAACCCTTAGCCATTAATGCTTAAGCCTTAATCACATCAACAATTTCTTCTAAGTTATCCAAGTTAATTTCAAACTGCTCTCCATCTGACATTCTTTTTATTTTGCAAGTTCTACTTTCAATTTCATTTCCACCTAAAATAATTGTAAAGTAAGATTCAATCTTATTAGCATATTTCATTTGAGCCTTTACACTTCTCTCCATATGGTTACATTCACACTTTATTCCCTTTTCCCTAAGTGTATTCACAATTTTAATTGCTTCATATTTAGCTTCCTCATCCATAGAACCAACATAAAGCTCCATATATTTTTCCTTAGGAACTTCTATACCATTTTCTTCTAGAGACATTAGTAATCTTTCAATGCCCATACCAAATCCCATAGACGGTAAATCTGGTCCACCTATTTCTTTTATTAAATAATCATATCTTCCGCCGCCACATAGGGCAATACCACTTTTATCAAGTACCTCAAATACAGTCTTGCTGTAATAATCAAGTCCTCTTACTATGCGTGGATCAACTGCAAAGTCTATATCCATAACCTGAAGATATTTTTTTAAGCTTTCAAAGTGAGTGCCACATTCTTCACAAATATAATCTGATATTATTGGTGCATCTTTAACTATTTCCTTGCAACTATTAACCTTACAATCTAAAATTCTTAAAGGATTCTTATCAAATCTACTCTTGCAAGTTTCACAAAGCTCATCATGTTTACTACCTAAAAATTCTTTTAATGCTTCATTATATTTTTTTCTACAATGAGGACATCCCATACTGTTAATTTTTAATTGAACTCCTTGTATTCCAAGTTCTTTATATACCCTCATAACTAGACTAATTACTTCAGCATCAATAGAAGCTTCCTTTGAACCATAAACTTCAACTCCAAATTGATGATGCTGTCTAAATCTTCCCTTTTGCATTTTCTCATATCTAAAACAGGGAGTAAAGTAATATAATTTTGTAGGTTGCACCTCATTATAAAGACTATTTTCTATAAATGCTCTTACTGCTGGCGCTGTGCCCTCTGGCTTTAATGTAATACTTCTTCCACCCTTATCTTCAAAAGTGTACATTTCCTTTTGTACCACATCTGTAGTTTCTCCTACTCCTCTTTTAAAGAGTTCAGTATGTTCAAACATAGGAGTCCTAATCTCTCTACAACCATAAACAGAACATAATTTTCTAAATAAATTTTCCACGTACTGCCATTTATAAGCATTTTCAGGTAGCATATCCTTAGTACCCTTAGGGGCTTTAATATCCATTTTTACTCCTCCTTTTACTAAGCTATTAACTAAATAGCGTTTCAAGCAATGTAATTTTCTTTTCAATCATCTCATCTATTCTTTTTATGTACTCTCTAACATCTTTGACATTTGCAAACCTTTCGTGCCTGTTTTCCTCTAAAAAAACAACTTTTGAAACTGCATCCGCACCAAGTGCAATAATTGTCTGTTTTTCCTCAATCATTTGAATATTGTATATTCCTTCTTTACAAGGCCTTGCATATCCAACATTTTCCATATTGCCCACCATATTTTTCTGCCTATACATATAATAAGGTTTCATATGAAGTTTTTTAGATAATCCCACAGTCAGTTCATACATCTGATTTAATTCTTCCTGTCCAGGAATTTCAAACCTATAATTATTAAGCATATTTTCATGGAGCTTTGAAGCTCTTTTTATGGACATTCCATGAATTGTAATACTATCTGGTTTAATTTCAAATATTTTATCACAAGTTCTTATTATATGTGAAATCTTTTCTCCAGGTAGACCAACAATTAAATCCATATTTATATTATCAAAACCAAGTTCCCTTGCCATAGCAAACTTTTCACTAACGCTATCTACAGAATGATTTCTCCCAATTAATTTTAATGTATCTTCATTCATAGTTTGAGGATTAATGCTTATTCTATGCACTCCATATTTTTTCATAGTACTTAACTTTTCAAAAGTTATACTGTCAGGTCTTCCACATTCTACTGTAAATTCTTTCACATTATTATGCTTAATAAAAGCTTCATAAATGAACTTCATTATAAATTCAAATTGCTCATTATTTACAGCAGAGGGGGTACCCCCTCCAAAATATACGCATTCAATATTAAGTTTCTTTTCCATAATGTAATTACTTATACTTTTAATCTCATGAGACAAAGCCTCGAGGTAAGGCTCTACTATGCTTTTGCAACTCCCTATGGGATTAGAGGTAAAAGAACAATATAGACAACGTGTAGGACAAAAAGGCATACCAATATAAATACTTATATTGTCCTTGTTTTTATTAACAATATTTCTTTCAAACTTTGCAACATCAATACAAAGCTGAGATTTATCTTCCCTTGTAACATGTTTTTCTTTAAATTCTGCTATTATAGCAGCCTCAGAAATCCCCTTTTGTAATAGTTCAAGAGCTTTTTTAGAAGGTCGTATTCCTATTAAAGTTCCCCAAGGCAATTCTAAAGTTGTATTCTTTGAAAAATATAAAAAAACAGCTTTTTTAACTTCTTCCTTAAGTTTATATGACTTATTAATAAAGTACTCAAAACTTTTATCCCTACCTTGAATCTCTACTACATTTTCCTTCACATCAATATTAAAATCATAATCTTCTTCTACAAATTTAATATCTGGAAAGGAAAAGAATAAATTTATCATTTGATATACATCATAAGTAAATTCCGTATTATTTAATTTTACCTTAATCATCTTAACTCCTTAATAAAACATAATGTATAATTTTTTTTGTACAATTATACCTTATATTAATCTTGTAAAAAAGGATTCTTTAATTTTTCATTATTTATGGTGCTACATGGTCCATGTCCAGGATATACTATAGTGTCCTCTGGAAGGGATAACAGTTTTGATTTTATACTAGCAATTATAGTATTAAAATCTCCTCCTGCAAAATCTGTTCTTCCGATTGAACCTGCAAAAAGAGTATCTCCAGTGAAAACACAGTTTTCAATTAAGAAGCACATACCCCCAGGCGTATGCCCAGGTGTATCTATGCAAGTAAACCCTAAGCCAGAAATTTTTATTATATCACCCTGCTTTAGTAATTTATCTGCACCACCTTCAATAAGCGGTCCAAATAAATGCTCACCTTCAGTTATTAAATCATCGTCCGCTTTACTCATACATACTACTGCTTTTGTAATTGCTTTTAATTCCTCTACTCCTGATGTATGATCTAGATGTCCATGGGTCAAAAATATATACTTAACTTTTGCACCTATAGTATCTATAGCCTTAATAATGTCATCCACATCTCCGCCTGGATCCAATACTACAGCTTCCTTAGTATTATTATCCATTATAATATAGCAATTTGCTCCATATATTCCTGCAACAACTTTTCTAATTTCCATTTTAATCCTCCTAGAAGTCCTTCTTGCTCTCTAAAAGTAAGGTTACTGGTCCATCGTTTTGTATATAAACTTGCATATCTTCACCAAAATCTCCAGTTTTCACTTCTCCTAGCACGTCACAGCACTGTTTAACAAATTCTAAATATAATTTTTCAGCTTTCTCTCCGCCAAGTGCTCTCATGAAATTAGGTCTTCTACCTTTTCTACAATCTCCGTATAGTGTAAATTGAGAAACTACAAGAAGCTCTCCCCCTACTTCTAATAAGGACTTATTCATTTTCTCGTCTTCTTCAAAAATCCTTAGGTTTAATATCTTATCCTTTAGGAATTTTATATCCTCTTCTGTGTCGTCTTCGCAAATTCCAAGTAACACATTTAACCCAAATCCAATTTCACTAACTAATTTACCATCTATTTCAACCTTTGATGATTTAACTCTTTGTACTACTGCTCTCATAATTCCACTCCCCTTATGGACTCAAATAATTAATAAGTCATTATTCTAGCATCTTTGACTTGTTATTTCGTTTCATGCTCCTAAATCAAATAAACTATCCCCTTAGTTTTTTATTCTATATACTTCTATTACACCAGGCAATTTCGTAATTTTCTTTTGTAATTCTTTCAAATGCTCTATATCAACAATCTTTAACTTTATATTTATTAAAGCCACATTATTTTTTAAAGTTTTTGCATTAATTGAGTATAACTGTGTTTTTGTTAATGTTATTACCTCCATTATGTCGGATAATAACCCATATCTATCATCTGCTTTAATTTGAATTTCAGTTATATAGCCTTTTCCTTCGCTAGCGCCCCAGCTTACTTCAACTACTTTATTCATTTCATTATTCATTAAAGCTTCAGCATTTTTGCAATCCTTCCTGTGAACAGAAACTCCTCTTCCCTTAGTTATGTAACCTATTATTGGGTCCCCTGGAACCGGATTACAACACTTAGCGAATCTTACAAGTACATTGCCCTCGCCTTTCACTATTAGACCTGAGAAATCCATTTTCTTTTTCTCATCTTTATTTACATTCTTGGTTATCTTTTGTTCAATGTCCTCGATGGTCATATTTTCTACTTTATTCTTATTTTCAAAAACCTCTCGAAGCCTATTAACTACTGTTGAAGGCATAATATCTCCTACTCCAACATAAGCAAATAAATCATCTAGCGTTCTAAAATTATATTTTTTATATATTTTTTCTATTGCTTCGCCTTTTGCAATTTCTCCAAAATTATATCCCTGTCTCTTAGATTCTCTTTCTAAAAGTTCTTTACCTTTTTCAATACTTTCATCTCTTTTAGCCTTTTTAAACCAAGCTTTGATTTTACTTTTAGCTTGATTGCTCTTTGTAATGTTAAGCCAATCAATATTCGGCCCCTTAGGAGTAGGTGAAGTTACAATTTCAACTATTTCTCCAGTTTTTAGATGATATTCCAAAGGTACCATTCTTCCATTTACTTTTGCACCCATGCACTTATGGCCTACATCTGTATGAATTCTGTAGGCAAAATCAATTGGTGTGGCGTGATGGGGTAGATTAATAACTTCTCCCTTTGGAGTAAATACAAAAACTTCATCTGAAAATAAATCTATTTTAAATCCTTCCATGAATTCTTCAGCATCAAAGGTTTCCCCTTGCCATTCAAGAATATCCTTTAACCAAGAAAGTTTGGAGTCAAAATTTTCATTATTATTGTCCGCTGTACCCTCTTTATATTTCCAATGAGCTGCAATACCATATTCTGCGGTTTTATGCATCTCATAGGTCCTAATTTGGATTTCAAAAGGTTTTCCTTGTGGTCCTATAACCGTTGAATGTAATGATTGATACATGTTCGGTTTCGGCATTGCAATATAATCTTTAAATCTTCCTGGGATTGGTTTATAAACCGTATGTACTATACCAAGTGCTGCATAGCAGTTTCCAATATCGTTAACTAAAATTCTAACTGCAGTCAAATCAAAAACTTGATCAATAGTCTTGTTTTTCGTAACCATTTTTCTGTAGATGCTGTAAAAATGCTTTGGTCTTCCATCTATGTCAGCCTCTATTCCAACCATATTTAAGTTAAATTTTAATTCCTGCATTATGTTACTGATATTTTCTTCTCGCTCAACTCTTTTTTCTGCAATTTTCCTTACTAAATTATAATATTCATTTGGGTTTAAATACCTAAGCGATAAATCCTCTAGTTCCCATTTAATTTTAGACATACCCAATCTGTGAGCTAGGGGAGCATAAATATCCAAAACTTCTTTTGCCTTTAGCTTTTGATTTGCTACTGGCATATATTTTAATGTACGCATATTATGAAGTCTATCTGCAAGTTTAATAAGGATAACTCTAATATCTTTTGCCATAGCTAAGAGCATTTTTCTAATATTATCAGCTTGCTCCTCTTCCTTAGTCTTATATTTTATCTGACCAAGTTTTGTTACGCCCTCCACTAAATTTGCTACTTCTATATTAAATTCCCTACTTACATCTTCAAAAGTATATACTGTGTCTTCAATTACATCATGAAGTAAGCCTGCAACAATTGTGCTAGTGTCAAGCCCCATTTCTGCCAAAATGCAGGCAACTTCTAATGGGTGCACAATATAAGGCTCACCTGACTCTCTCTTTTGCTCTTTATGCGCGGCGTAAGAAAAATTAAAGGCTTTAATAATAAGATCTTTGTCTACAGTATTACAATTATTTTCAATCTTATATAACAATTTTTCCAACATGGCTTTTACACTCCTAAAATCAAAGGCTGGTTTAATTAACCAGCCAATATTTTTTACTAATATTATATAATATTGTGTAGAATTATGCAATTTTAATTTAGTAATTTACTACACTAAATTTAAATAAGAATTAAATCATCACTTATACAGCTGTTCATCATTTTCCATGCTGCAATATAAAAAATTACTGAACACCTTTAAATATCATACTTTAAAAGTGACATTATATCATAACCCTGCAACTTGTCTTTTCCATTAAGTTCAGTTAATTCAACTACAAAGTTTAAAGAAACAACTTCTCCACCCATTTGTTCAATAAGTTTTGTTACTGCCGCAACTGTGCCACCCGTCGCAAGTAAATCATCTACTATAGCTACCTTTTGTCCAGGCTTTATTGCATCCTTATGAATTTCAAGTTTATCGCTACCATATTCAAGGTCATACTCAATTTCTATAGTGTCATAAGGTAACTTACCTGGCTTTCTAACTGGTACAAAGCCTGCACCAAGAGCATAAGCCACTGGTACACCAAATAAAAATCCTCTTGCCTCTGGTCCCACTATAACATCCACTTGTTTTTCTTTTAAATATGCTACTATAGCATCTATAGTATACTTCAGTGCATCTCCATCTTGTAGTAATGTAGTTACATCTTTAAAGCTGATACCTGCTTTCGGAAAATCTTCTATTATTCTAATACTATTTTTTAAATTCACGGTTATTCCCCCTAAAATAAAATCAAAGTGTACAAACACACGAACATTTTATTATTTTTATTTTTTTTCGTACACCACTCATTATATATTATACTGCCTTATATATGCAACATAAAGATTATGTAGTATCTCATTGAAGTATGAGACTATTTTTTAGTTCTTTATCTAAGTACTTTGATATCTGTAATGCTCTATAGCTATCTGAGGTAATAAATAATTCAACAACAATTTTAGCATTATCCATTCTTCCAACAGGATTGATAGTAGGCATTACAGTTAATGCCAATTTTGATACAGTATCTTCATTAATCACCTTAATGTTATGAGTTTTTATCAATGCGCAAATCCCATAATTATGTGTGCAATTTAATTGCTTTATACCTTCCTGAACAATTATTTTATTTTCACTCTCCAAGTTTACTTTACTAGAAATGGTACCTATCATCACCAAATCCATGTATTTATTGACGGATTTCATTTTGTAGTAAGATGAAATGGCTTGAGCTAGTTTAAAGGTCATTCCTGAAGTACATAATCCCTTGAAAGGATAATTACAACCCTTCTGTTTTGGATTGACAACAATAGTATCAGGAGCGTGTTTAATTGGCTCGTGAAAATCTGTGATTATAACATCAATTCCCATGTATTTACACAATTCTATTTCGCTGAAAGAATTAATCCCACAACCCAAGGTTATTATGAGTCCTGGTCCTAAATATTTTATATGACTCGTAATATCTTTTTCATTTAAATCACGGCTTTCACTAGGTTCACTTGGTATAAAATACTCAACATCAGCATTTAGAAACTTCAGCACTAGCATCAATAAAGAAATTGCCGTGATACTATCCACATCATAAAAACCATAAATGACAATTTTTTCTCTCTCATTTATAGCTTTGACAATTCTATATAATGCATCCTCCATTCCTTTTAATAAAAATGGATTATACATATTATAATCTATAAAGTCATTATTATTCTTTTGCATGTTTTTAAGATAATCCACCATAAAAGCTCCTCAAAGTTAATAGAAAACACATTAATTATAATTTAAATTCGTAATTTTTACAAATATTTTTTCAATAACTGCAAAAGTATTTATTTTTCAATAATTTTCTACTCAATAATCCATTTTAAATTTTATAATTTCTTATTAAATTACACCTGTAGTGATGAGGTAAACAAAATAAAAAAAGACAAAGAAGTACTTAATACATCATACTTCTTCGTCTTTAATTTTTAACTATTTAAACTAGGCTGTAGCTAAGCAAATTATTGCTGAAGCTACAACTTGCTTATTAAGCTCTTGCTTTCTTCTTTCTTTTCTTAAGCAACACCCAAAAAGGACTTGCAATAAAGATTGAAGAATAGCATCCAACAGATATACCGACTAGTAATGGACCAGTAAGATCTCTGATAGATGGTACAAATGCATATACCGCAACTACACAAATTAAAACAGTAAGAACTGTATTTATCGATCTTGCCATAGTTTGTGTCACACTTGTATTAGTAATCTCTTCTATAGAAGATTTTCTCATAATGTTTTGATTTTCTCTTATTCTATCAAATATAACTATAGTATCATTAATAGAATAACCAACTACAGTAAGAATAGCAGCTATGAAAGTTGCATTTACTGGTGTTTGGGTCACTGCATATACTGTAACCATAATTAGAATATCATGTACTAATGCAATTATGGCTGCAGCTCCGAAATTAAATTCAAATCTAAAACCCACATATATTAGCATACAAATCATAGCAATAATTAAAGCAGTTACTGCTTTTGATTTTAATTCACTACCAACAGATGCACCGATTGTATCTTGTGAAAGTAATTCACTAGATTTAAACTGTGTTTTAATTTCTTTCATCATAGTTGCGATTTCATCAGCAGAAAGCGCATCGCTTTTTACAGTTATTTCAAGTTCTTTACCATCATTTACTGTTTTGGATAAATATTCATTTTTTGCATGTTTATCAATTATTTTATCTACATCTGCTTTAGCAAATTCTTGATTCATCTTTATAGTAAGTGCTGTACCACCTTTAAAATCTATACCTAAGTTTAGACCTTTAATTGCCAGAGTTCCCATTCCTATTAAAATTATGAATAGAGAAATAGCAAACCATAGTTTAGTTTTTTCAACTATCTTTAACATACGTTTACCCCCTCTTCACGCCGAAATGAGATGTTTTATTTATTAGTCCCATTTCAACTGCTAATTTTAATAAGAATTTAGTGCATGTAAGTGCTGTAAATATACTTATAGTTACACCAATTATTAACGTAAGTGCAAAACCTTTAACAGAGCCTGTTCCCATCATGTAAAGAACCAAACCAGCAATTATAGTTGTAATGTTTGAATCTAGTATTGATGGCAATGCTCTATGGAACCCAGCATCTACAGAAGATTTAATTGATTTTCCAGTTCTAAGCTCTTCTCTTGTTCTTTCGAATATTAACACATTCGCATCTACTGCCATACCAATTGTAAGTAGGAATCCTGCTATACCTGAAAGTGTTAAAGTAGCGTTGATGCTTGAGAATGCGCCAAGAACCAAGACCACATATAAAACTAAAGATATACTTGCAATCATACCT
>JAJYBA010000226.1 GCA_021779235.1 Bacillota bacterium | reverse complement strand
TAATTATTGACGGTAATGATAGCGCTGTTACTGCCATCATAAAGGATAATACTGTACCAATTCCTACACCTTTTCCAAATAATGCTTCTGCTATTGGTAATGTGCCAAATATATCAGCATACATTGGTATACCTACAGCAGTAGCTAGTAATACTGCAAAAGGATTCTTACTTCCAATTACATTCGTTATTATTGATTGAGGTATCCAATTATGAATTGCAGCTCCAATACCCACACCTATTAAAACATATAACCAAACCTTTTGAACTATATCTTTAACCTGTCCTTTTGAATAAGATATTCTCTCTTCTTTTGTCATCTCAATTACTTCTGCATCCACATTCTCTATTTCTTTCACATAGCCTTCCACATACTTTTCAAGTCCTAATTTATCAATAATTGTTCCACCCACTACCGCTAGAATTAGTCCTACAACAACATAGGCTATAGCAATCTTAGCCCCAAAGAAAGACATTAGAATTAATAATGATGCCAAATCTACTAAAGGCGAAGATATAAGGAAGGAAAAAGTTATTCCAAGTGGAAGCCCCGCTGAGGTAAATCCTATAAAGATTGGAATACTAGAACAACTACAAAAAGGTGTAATAGTTCCAAGTAATGCACCTAGTATATTTCCTTTGATTCCTTTAATGTTTCCAAGAATTTTCTTTGTTCTTTCTGGTGGAAAATAACTTTGAATATATGATATAAGAAAAATTAACACCGATAGAAGTATAAATATTTTTATAGTATCATAAATAAAAAAGTGTACGCTGCCACCTAGTCTTTCTTTAATTGACAATCCAAATACCTTTTCCACAAGCATTCGAATAAGCTCTGAGAGCCAAGTCATTTTTAAAATTCCATTATTGATCCAAGTAAATATTTGTGTTATTACATTCATTTTAGTCACCTGCCTGTACATGATTTTTTTAAATTAGCTATTAGGATTACATTTATTTTTCAACATTTCAGTATACTCGTCACCCTTTTCAAGAGTTCTTAAATCCTTTTGCAACGCAGTGTAGTTTTCTGCATTTAAAATTATGTTTTGCAATATCTTACTCAGAAGCTCATTATCCTTGTCTATGTAATAGTATATAAATTGCTCTTGTCTTTCATCTTTTACAAAACCCATATCCCGAAGTTTGCCTAGGTGTTTTGAAATCTTAGGTTGAGGTTCTTCTAATATTCCTTGAATCTGACACACACATAGTTTTTTATGATATAACAAAACTAAAATTCTCATACGTGTTTCATCAGATAGCACCTTAAATAAATTCATTAGTTTATCCATTAATATTCACATCCTTTAAATAATACTATATCCATATTCCCATATGGGTATATAAGTATAGTATTCCTGAATACACTATTTGTCAACTGCTTTTTTTAAAAAAAGGTTCCACTTAACATCACTACGGGTTGGTTTCTGTGATATATAATGACTAAAGAACCTATGTGTTAGATATTCATATCAAATGTAGTTTAAAGGTGGCTATTGGAATCCAAAAAAATAATGCTATAATTATATTACAACACTATATCAATACGAGTGTTGTAAATGCAGTAGAAACTGGAGATAAAAAGGTACTAGAAGAATTAAATAATCAATTGAACAATTTATAAAATAATATTTATGGGGGTATCCATAATGAAAACCAAACAATATAAAGCAAGTTCTTTTGCCATACTAGCCGCAACCTTATATGCTATAAGTTCCCCTATATCAAAACTACTGTTAAAAGAAATTCCCCCTACACTAATGGCATCATTTCTCTATTTAGGGGCAGGCATTGGAATGTCCATTGTTGGCTTTATTAAGCATAAGAAATACAAGGAGAAAACTGAGGCAAGGCTTACTAAACACGAACTTCCACTGACAGCTTCTATGGTTGTATTAGATATTGCAGCATCTATATTTTTAATGATTGGACTTACCATGACAACTTCTGCTAATGCTTCGTTACTTAACAATTTTGAAATTGTTGCAACCGCACTAATCGCTTTATTAATTTTTAAGGAATCTATTAGTAAACGATTATGGGGTGCTATTTTTTTAATTACGATATCAAGTATTATATTATCTGTAGAAGATATAAGCAGTTTTTCCTTTTCTTTTGGTTCAATTTTTATATTATTAGGATGTATATGTTGGGGACTTGAAAATAACTGTACAAGAAAATTATCAATAAAAGATCCATTAGAAGTTGTTGTCATTAAAGGAATTGGTACTGGAATTGGTTCTTTGTTAATTGCACTTGCATTAGGTGAACAAACAAATAACGTCCTTTATATCATTGCAGCTCTGCTACTAGGATTCTTTGCTTATGGCCTAAGTATATTCTTTTATATATACGCTCAAAGAGAATTAGGAGCAGCAAGAACAAGTGCCTATTATGCTATCGCACCATTTATTGGTGTGGGATTATCACTAATAATTTTTAGAGAAATACCAACAGTATATTTTGTTATCGCTTTAGTCATCATGATTATAGGTACGTTTTTTGCTTCAACAGAAGTACACAATCATAAACATAGTCATATTGTAATAACTCATGAGCATAGCCATAGCCATGAAGAAGGGCATCATAATCATATTCACGATAAAACTATTATGGGAAAGCATAATCATATGCATACTCATGATGAATATACTCATTCACATAAACACACACAAGATATTCATCATAGTCATGCTCATTAAATCGTCACCTGTGGTTTTGGAATATTAATAGTATCCTTCTTACAATAGTATAAATAAACTCCTA
>JAJYBA010000225.1 GCA_021779235.1 Bacillota bacterium | reverse complement strand
GCTGTAAAATTCTGTTGTCAACATAATTCGTATCAGAATACATAAAATCATAATCGGCATCCAAAAGGAATGTAGTTTTCTCCGGACAGACCTCATGTACATGGCTATCAGACTTAAAAATGAAAATAGAGCTATCCCAAATAGAATAAGCCGAACCGCATTTCTAAAACTATTTTCACTTATTATCTGATGATAGTCACCCAAAATTGGTGTCATATAGAGCCCTGAAAATCGAGTGGTTGCCACTTCTATGACAACTTCGTGTGTAGTATCTTTAGAAAGTATCACTGGATATAAATCTGCTTTAGGAACTGTAAATACCTTGCTATTTTCTTTAGACACAATACCACTTTCGGCACAAAGTTTCCCATCAATGAATACGCGGTATGCTCCTCCAAAATCAGGTATAAACAAGGTAACTGCTTTGTCATAGGTGAGGCCTGTCAGTGCTAGTTTATAGCTTGAGAAACCTCCAGCAGGTAATCTTTTCGCGTTTACTTTATAGTGTGACCATTCATCCGGAACTTTCATCATCAGATCATATTTAGAAAACTGCTCAGATTCAGATATAATAAAGCGGTTCCAGTAAAACTCCCACTGCCCATCCAAATAGATCTTTCCTTCAACTGGATTAGTAGTAGATAAATTCATACTACCTTTTATTGCCTCAGCTGCACCAGTAATATTATGATAGAAATGAGTACATACTACTGGCAGATAAATTAAAAAAACCGTCAGAATTAGTCCACAGATAAGAAGCACTTCACGATACTTATTTTTTACCATCTAACTGTCTCCTATAATTTATATGTTTGAAAAGATACTCAAAATATTTGTCTTTTGATACTTTCTTATATTTCTTGGATATGTTGATAACATCCGCTCCCATACGAAAATGATTTTCAGCCATTTCAGTTACGTGATAACTATTTACTGCAAAGCTCTGATGGCACCTAATAAAGGACTCTTCCGGCAATTGCTTCAATATCTCATCAAGTTTGGCATAACACTGTAATGTAGTTCTGTCTGTTATGTGAAAAATGATAATTTTATCTCTACTTTCTATATACAGAATGTCCTTACAAAAAATGCGATAATTTGTGCCTTTATAGGTGAATTGAATCTGTTGCCTTCGCTCCTTGTCCATGGTAATGTTCATCAATGCTTGGTCCAATACACGGTTAAGCCTTTCGGAATTTAATGGCTTAATTATATAATTGAAAGCAAACACATCATAGGCTTCTGGGTAATGTTCGTTGCTTGATGAGAAAAAAATGATTTTTACATCCTTCGTGCAGGCGCGTATTTTGCCTGCGATTTGAATTCCATTTAGTCCAGGCATATAGATATCTAAAAAAAGAATATCCAATAAAATTTTACTGTGCAAACAGTCCTCAAGCAGAGATTCTCCATCCTCATATTCTAATATTTCAAAAGAGTCATCATATGTGTATAAAGCTTCCGATAATCTCCTAATGTCTTCTTTCTGGTCATCGCAGATACCGATTTGTACTGGCATAAAACAACTCTCCTCTCATAGCACAATCATATTATCAGTATAACACCCCCATTGCGAATATAAACCATATTTACCATCATATAATTATACAATTATAGAGCTTCATTTAAGTTATATTTTAACAAAATAGTAATTATTTGTTATTTACATCCCATTCCCTTCTTCTACCTTTTCTTATCCATTAATAATGTAAATGATAGATATAAATGAATATACTGTTTCCTTCATGTTGGCAGTATATTCTGGATTTGGATGAATACATAACGCTCCTCCTATCAAATCAAATAGTATGTCTACAATTTTTTACAGTAGCTTTGAGAAATAAGTCTTTTAAATAAAGGCAACATGAAATTATCAAAGGAAATCATCATCTCTGGATGCCATTGTGTTCCTACGAAAAAATTTTTGTCTTCATGCTGCACGGATTCAATAATACCATCCGATGCAACAGCTGCAACCTTCAAATCCTTTCCAAGTTCATTAATACATTGATGATGAAAGGAATTTACCCATATCTCTTCTCCAAAAACCTCTCTTACCACCGTATTTTCAATTGTTGTTACCTTGTGTGTACTTTCAAATCTTGGTGATTCTTGATCATGCTTTAATGTGTGGTCACCTATCTCAGAAATATCTTGATATAGGGTGCCTCCACATACAACATTAAGAAGTTGGTGTCCTCTGCATATACATAAAGAAGGTTTGTTAAGTTCCAAAGCTTTTTTCATAACCCTAATCTGATACTCATCTATTCTCGAATAAGAAAATCCTGATTTAACAGTGCTATTACCATTTAAAAATTTAGGATGTATATCGTAGCCCCCTGTAAAAACCATACCATCACACATTTTAACCTGATTTTCAATATTATCAATATCATAGATAACAGGTAAAACAATAGGGTTACCTCCTGCCTTTTCAACAGCCTGTACATAATCATCATTTACATAAATCCTTTCTAAATTAAACACATTATCACTTTGTTTAAATAATATAGAACTTACTACTCCAATTATTGGTTTTTTCAAATTTTTTCCCCTCCACTTTTATACATAATTCATAAAACATATTCCCCAATATTATTTTAACTTGCTTTTCGACAAGTTAATAATTTTATCACTTAGGTGATTATTTTGCTTCTATATTCTTCTATATTCTTTTATGTTCTATTTTTAGAACCATTTTCCTCCTACAAAAAATATAATAATCAGTTCTGAAGGGTTTCTATTTAAAGATTCTGGAACATTTACAAAATAAGGGTGTTCCAAAATGATTAATTCAATCATTT
>JAJYBA010000035.1 GCA_021779235.1 Bacillota bacterium | reverse complement strand
CAAGTCCTTCACCTTCATTTTTCCTCCTTATGCATAACAATTTAGCCACACATAAAGGATATTATTTTAAAGTGAAGGGGTCAATTTTCAGTGTAAAAAGGGGGTCAATATTCATTGTAAATCAACAGAGGATTATAAGAACTAATATGGAAATATATATATGTTGTAAACTTAAAGAATTATCAACAAGTTTGGATTCTTTCTATTGGAATTATTATATATAAAAAGGAGTGATAATTAATGTATATAATAGAATATACCTCTGATGATTTTAAAAAAAGTAGTGAGAAAGTTGATACAATAATTATTCCTATTGGATCGGTGGAAGCACATGGACATCATTTACCATTAGGAACAGATATTTTTTCACCAAGATTATTTTGTGAGAAAGTAAATAAAAAAATAGGTGATAAAATTTGGATTGCTCCAGAGATTCCTTATGGACAGAGCGATGATTTGTCCATTTATCCAGGCACAGTGACTATGCCGTCTGTTGTTATGGCGGAGTATGTGTATTATGTAGGAAAAAGCTTTTATGAAAATGGGCTTAAAAATATTATTTTCTTAAATGGACATGGAGGAAACATAACTGCTCTTAGTTTAGCAGCTGAAAAGTTGGTGACACTAGGAGCCTCTATTATGACAATAAATTGGTGGTTAGACTTCTCTAGAGACATACTTACAATTACAGAAGGTCAGGGCCATGGTGGAGAAGATGAAACCTCAGCAATTTTATATTACAATGAAGAATTTGTACAAATGGATAAAGCAATGAAGAATCCTAATAAACAAGTTATGCCTGTAAGATTTAAGGATAGAGGAAAAACTATTTTTCAAGATGCACTTACTGGAGATGCTACACTTGCAACAAAAGAAAAGGGCCAGAGAATCTTTGAATTGTTGGAAGACAAGATAATAGACAGAATTGAAATGATGCAGCAGGGCAAGTATTTCATTTAGGAAGCATTGCAGAGCACCTTAGGATTTTGTAAGGAATTATAATGTGTTTTTGTGTTGTGAAGTATGTAAATAAAAAATAAACCTACATCTAAAAGACATAGGTTTATTTTTTTACTAGTTTAAGCTCCTTCATTTAAGAATTTATATTGAGACATATAAAGATCATAATATAATCCTTTCAGGTCTATAAGTTCTTCATGAGTTCCACCCTCTACAATTCTTCCATCATCTATAACCATTATTTTGTCACAATCTCTTATAGTTGATAGCCTGTGTGCAATAACAAAGGAGGTTCTATTAAATAGGAGTTTCTTGATTCCTTTTTGCACAAGTTTTTCTGTAGTGGTATCAATATTAGAAGTAGCTTCATCTAATATTAATATTCTTGGATTAGCCAGCAGTGCTCTAGCAAAGGATATAAGCTGTCTTTGGCCAACAGAAAGTCTAGAGCCTCTTTCATTTACCTCAGTAGCATAAGCATTCTCAAGTTTCACGATAAAAGAATCTGCATTAACAGCTTTAGCAGCTGCTATTACTTCTTCATCTGTGGCATCTAGTTTCCCATAACGAATATTTTCCATAATGGTAGTAGAGAAGAGGAAGGTATCTTGCAACATTATGCCCATTTGACTTCGAAGGGATTCGATATCAACATGGGTTACATTTTTACCATCTATTAAAACCTCTCCACTATCAGAATCGTAAAACCTACTAATTAAGTTTATTATTGTAGTCTTGCCAGCACCGGTTGGTCCTACTAAAGCTACGGTTTCTCCGGATTTTATTTTAAAGCTAATATTATTGAGTACTGGAACATCATTATCGTAACTAAAAACTACATTTTTAAATTCAACATCACCTTTTATTTTAGGCATCTTTATGGCATCATCAATACTTAAAATATCTGGCTGAATATCTAGTATTTCAAAAATTCTTTCTGCAGAAGCAAAATTTGTTATTAAGGAATTATAAAAATTACTGATATTCATAATAGGTCTCCAAAACATTGAAATGTAGGCGGTAAAGGCTACGAGCTCTCCAATGGTTAAGGTGTTTGCTTTAATAAGAGGAACGCTATACCAGTATACAAGTAAGCTTCCTAGCCCCCAGGATAATTCCACCATTGGCCAAAACATATCATTTAGTCTTACAGCCTTCATAAAGGAGTTCATCATATCTTTAACATAGGTTACAAAGGTGTTTGAGGTTTTGCCTTCTGTTGCAAAAGATTGAACGATTCTTATGCCAGAAAAGTCTTCATGAGTATAGGCATTAAGATTAGAGCGTTTAGATCTATATACTTGCCAGCGCTTTCTAGAAAATATTTCTATGGAAGAAAGTCCTATAATTAACACTGGTAGGAATGAAATTGAAATAAGGGCTAATTTAAAATTCATAGAAAACATAATAATTGTTACAAATACAAGAGTTAAGATTTCTGGTATAAAGCTAGTTACGCTATTAGTAAAGAGATCTTGCAGGGAGCTTACATCGCCGATAACTCTTGCAAGTATTTTGCCCACGGGTCTATTATCAAAGAATGTGAAAGATAGCTTTTGAATATGGGTATATAGTTCCTGCCTTATGTTTAATAAGGCAGAGTTAGTAACGGAAGCCATCATATTAACTCTTATTCTAGATGCAATTAGTGACATTATATTTAAAACCAACATAAAGCCAGCAATTCCTGCGAGGCCTTTTATATTAGAACTTCCTATATATTTGTCGATTGCTAGCTTTAAAATATATGGGTTTAATAAGGAGCATAGCATTACTAAAATCATAAGTAATATAACTAAAGTTACTTTAAATTTATAAGGTTTCAAGTAACTAAATATTCTTATTATTAATTCTCCCTTCGAAGCTTCTGAAAATTGTTCATCTTGTTTTGTCGAGTTTCTAGGCATTATACCACCACCCCTTCTAGGTCCATAAAGTCTGTAAATTGTTGATTGTATACATCATAGTATTTTCCTCTCTTTTCAAGAAGGGTCTTATGATTTCCCATTTCTTCAATATGACCATTCTCAAGGAAGAGTATTATATCGGCATTTTTAACTGCGGAAATTCTATGTGCAATTATAAAAGTGGTTGCTTTCTTATCTCTATGGTGAAGATTTTTGAGGAGATTGTATTCAGTTTCCATATCTAGTGCGGAAGTGGCATCATCAAGTATTAAAATACTAGAATCCTTTACCAAAGCTCTTGCAATAGAAAGTCTTTGTTTTTGACCTCCTGAAAGTCCTAATCCTCGCTCCCCAATAATTGTGTCATAGCCCTCAGCAAAATTGTCAAGAAATTCATCTGCACATGCATCCTTACAAGCTTTTTGTATTTCTTCAAAGGAGGCATCAAGCTTTCCAAAACGTATATTTTCTTCAATGCTCTCAGAAAATAAGAAAGTGTCTTGAGCAACTACAGACATTTTGCATCGTAGATCATGTATGCATATATCACGAACATCGTTACCATCTACAGTAATTGAGCCTTTTGTGATGTCATAATATCTACCTATAAGATTTATAAGGGAGCTTTTACCAGAACCTGTTGTACCCATAATTGCAACAGTGCTCCCAGCAGGTATATCTAAATTTATATTCTCTAATATATAATTTTCATTGTATTTAAAAGATACATTTTCAAATCTTATAGCACCTTTAATTACAGGCATCCTTATTGCGTCCTCCTTATCTTTAATTTCTGGCTCTACGTCCATAATATCAAAGATTTTTTTAGCGGAAGTATTAGCTTGAGTTATGATATTTGTAAGCCAACCTATCATTCTCATTGGCCAAATTAACATCCATACATATTGGCTAAAAGCTACTAATTCGCCAATAGACAGATTCTTACCAATTACTAATAAACCACCAACGCATACTACGGCTAGAACAGATATATTACATAGAAATTCTATCATAGGGAAGTGTTTACTCCATATTTTAGTTTGTTTCATGTTAAGATCATAATTTGTTTTGTTATGGTTTAAAAACTTTAATGTTTCATGTCTTTCTCTAGCAAAAGCTTTTACAAGCCTTACTCCAGCAATGTTTTCTTGAGCGGTTGTATTTAAAACTGCATTATGATCACTTATTTCGTCATATGCTTCTCCAACTTCTCTTTCAAGTTTCATTGCTATATAGCCAATAAGAGGCATAGTTATAAGAGTTACCAATGCAAGTTTCCAGTTCATGCGGAATATAAGTATAGAGGCAACAATGAAATAAATTCCCTGTTCTATAGCAAGGCCTATACCAAAAGCAATAGATCTCCATACATTATCCACATCAGAACCCATTCTTGACATAAGTTCACCAGTATTCATACTATCAAAATATTTGAAAGGTAAACTTTGAATATGATCAAATAGATCGGTTTTTAAATCTATGCTTACTTTGGAGGATAAGCAATCCAAGGTATACTCTCTAATATAGCCAAGTATTGACCTAATAAGCGTAATTCCAGCAAGTGACATTAATACAAAGGTTAGAAGATTATACTCTTTATTGCCAAGCACTTTATCAATCATAACTTTTACTAAGTAGGGATTAAACATATCTAGTGCGATGCTAATTAACATTGCAAGAGCAGGTATAATAATAAATAGTTTATATTTTGTAACATATTTTAAAATTCGTTTCATTAAAATGTCGCCCCCTTTAAGGTTGATATATTTTCAGAAACAGAAATCAATTCATTTCTGTTCCTGAAAATATTTGTATGTGTTTATATTAGGCATCTTGGCGTACTATTTTTTAAAAGGTGCCTAATATTAAAAGACTAGATGTGTTTATTTAATATTAAGAAATACTGTAAGTCATTGTTAAGGGTATTATTGGATAAATACAATGGCTTTCTCCGGTAACGACTAAGAAGATCTTTGTTTTTAAAGAATGCAACCCCCAAAGTAAATGCTCCTAAAGTCATATTGTAGTTTTTTAAATTTGTAGATTTATTCATTTTAATTTCCTCGCTTTCAAATTTTTATTAGTTGTTAATGTATAGCTTATATGTGTTTATTTAATATAAGAAAATAGTCAAGTTCGCTAGTGCATTTAAATGTGTTTAAGAATAAAGGTTTTGCCCAATAAGTATATTGAGTGTTTTTGGTCTTAAAAAAACTACGTTTCATAAATATCCCTCCTAACCTAAATTTAGATTTTGTTAAACTTTCAAAACTGTGCATTATAATTCCTCCCTTAATTTATTTTGATTTTATATAATTAACCACTATTGTGATTTATTAATAATCATCTGCTCAGAAAAAGCCATGGAAATATCCATGGCTTAAAAAATGATTAATCTTATGCTACAGCAATATGCGCACATAAGAAATTAATTCATATAAAAAGGTCATGGACTAATAGTCCATGACCCATGTTTATAATTTCATAAAAATACTTAGATAAAGATAAACAATTATGAAAAGATAATTTCCATTAAGGTAGGACTATCATATAAAGTTTTAGACATAAAAATACTATTGGATGTAACTAAATTAAATGCAACGTTAGCATTAATACATATTTCTTTATTGAACATCATTACTACCTCCTTTTCAAATTGTAAAATCATTAACATTTCTTTCAAATGATTCCTTTTTAAGAATACTTTATTTGACAATCAATGTCAATAGTTAATTTGGAAAATATTTAAAAATTATTTTAAATACATTTCTCCTATTTTAAATACATCTCCTGCACCCATTGTAAGAAGGATATCTCCTTCTTTTAAGTTACTTTTAAAATAATCAACAATTTCATTGAAGCTATGAAGGTTTAAGCAATTTACATTTTTCTCTCTTATTCTATCCCCAAGCATAGTGGAACTTACTACTCCAGTATCTTTTTCTCTAGCAGCATAAATATCTGCTAGAATCAAGCTGTCTACACCATAAAAAGAGTCTGAAAAATCTTCAAATAAGCTTAAGGTTCTTGTGTAGGTATGAGGTTGAAACACACAATAAATTTTATTGTGTGGATAATTTTTTGCAGCACTTAAAGTTGCTTTAATTTCTGTAGGATGATGAGCATAATCGTCAATAACAGTTACACCATCTTTAGTTCCTTTTACCTCAAATCTTCTATGAGTACCTCTAAAACTAGAAAGACCGGAAATAATTGAGCTTTCAGAAAAATTAAGGCTTAGAGCAGTACCTATACTTGCAAGAGCATTTAGGACATTATGCTTTCCTGGTACATTAAGATTTATTTGAAATAGCATGTGACCTTCTTTATAAACATCAAAGGTAGCACAGCCTGATTCATTATAGCTAATATTTTTAGCTTGAAGCATTCCTTCATTTAGACCATAGGTAACTATATTACAGTCATAATTGTAGTTACTAAGGATAGTTTTAACATTTTCATCTTCTACATTTGCAATTAAGTAGCCTCCTTTGGGGATAATATTAATAAATTTTATGAAGGTATCTTTAATGTGGTTTATGTCTTTATAGTAATCTAGATGATCTGCATCTATATTTAATATTGTTCCTATATAGGGAAAGAACTTTAAGAAGGAAGCTTTATACTCGCAGGCTTCTGTAATAAAATAGTCACTATTTCCAGCTAAAACATTGCCTCCGATAACATCTAACTCACCACCCACTAATATGGTAGGGTCTACATCTTCTTTTAAAACAATGTGACAAATCATCGAAGTTGTGGTGGTTTTACCGTGTGTACCTGATACAGCAACATTATACTTATGACCTTTCATAATTTGACCTAAAAACTCAGCCCTGTCCATTAAAGGGATATTTAGCTCCTTAGCTTTAATGTATTCAGGATTCTCAGTAGAAATAGCGGCAGTATAAACAACTAAATCTGCATCCTTTATGTTATCGCCATTATGGCCTATATAAATTTCGACACCTTTTTCTTTAAGTTTGTTTGTTATATGTGATAATTGCATATCAGACCCAGAAACCTTATAACTATTTTTTATAAGTATCTCAGCAAGGCCGCTCATGCTTATACCGCCAATTCCTATAAAATGAATTTTTTTGTTTTTATCTCTTATAAAATCAAAAGACATTATATCAACTCCTTAAAAATGATTGCGCTTATTTAGTATATGCAAATTGCATTAGTATTGATTATAACAAATTAGTGTATACATTACGCGGGAATAAATTCCATTTTAATAAAATATCTATCCGTGAAAAGTATAAACTGCCGCGGAATTTATTTTATTATTATGAAAAAATATGAACGTGAGCAGTATATATAAGGCATCTTCTTAATTATATACAAAATCACACAAAAACAATACATATAGAGAACAATATTTTATATTATACGAAATTATGAAGCCTAAAAACCGTTAATAAAATAGATGTTTTTAATTTAGTTAGATAAGCATTGTAATAAAGATAAAAAAGATTTACAATTAAATTACGAATGATAGTAAAATTTTTACTGCGTAAAATTCGTAAAATAAAGATATGGGTGATATATTATGAATAAATATAGTAGAAATCAAAGAGTTACAGGTATTACAAAAATATTAACAGAAAATCCTAATAAGATAATTAACTTAAATAATTTTACAGAATTGTTTAACGCGGCTAAATCCACAATTAGCGAGGATATTGTTATTGTTCGCGAAACTTTGAGTGAGCTATCTATGGGAAGAGTGGAAACTGTTGCAGGTGCAGCTGGTGGAGTAAGATATGTTTGTGGGATATCAAAGATGGAAAGTAGAATATTTGCAGATGAGCTATGTGAAATTTTAAGACAGAAGGATAGGATAATACCAGGAAATTTTATATATATGACTGATATCATGTATAATCCAGAAATAGTGCATAAGGCAGGAGTGATCCTTGCATCTGCTTTTAGTGAATTACATATAGATTATGTAGTAACCGTAGAGACTAAAGGAATACCTCTGGCTTATGAAGTGGCAAAAATGCTGGGAGTTCAATTAGTTATAGTAAGGCGTGACCCTAAGGTTACTGAAGGCAGTACTGTAAGTATTAACTACGTATCTGGTTCTAGTAACAGAATTCAAACTATGTCACTTTCAAGAAAGTCCATAAAAAAAGGAAGCAAATGTATTTTCATAGATGACTTTATGAAAGCTGGAGGCACTGCAAGAGGCATAATTGATTTGCTTAAAGAATTTGAAAGTGAACTTCTAGGTATTGGAGTTCTCATTGATAATGTTGAAAGTGGGCATAAATTAATAGATGAATATATATCAATTATTCAGTTCAAAGGAATAAGTGAGGAAGGTAAATCCGAATTAACTCCATCAAAAATCTTCGAAAAGGCGTAATATTCAAAAAATTTAATATTTTTTTACAAATTAAGAAGGAAAAACCCAAGTTATAGAGAAATAGTATAATTATAACGCAGCTTGGAGGTGGAGTGTATGGAAATTACAGACGTTAGAATTAGAAAAATAGCTACAGAGGGTAAAATGAAAGCTATTGTATCAATAACTTTTGATAATGAATTTGTTGTTCATGATATTAAAGTTATAGAAGGACAAAGTGGACTTTTTATTGCTATGCCAAGTAGAAAAACTCCAGATGGAGAATTTAAGGACATAGCACACCCAATAAATACTGGGACAAGAGAGAAGATTCAAACAGCTATCTTGGATGAGTATGAAAAAGTAAAAAATGAAGAGCCAGTAGCAGTAGTAGAAAATTTAGAAGTATAAAAGGGGGGAAACCCCTTTTTATTTTTTTGAGAGAAAAATATTTAAAAAGGCTCAAGGCTGGTTGCAATTAAATGTTATATAAAATATAATATAAGAGGTATTTTAATTGAAGAAAATATAACAAATAATGTGTGAATATGTCGAATTATTGTATAAAGAGGTGTTTAATTTGTATAAATGCGCTATAATATTAGCTGCTGGTGAAGGAAAAAGAATGAACTCTAATACTCCAAAGGTTCTGCATAAGGTTTGTGGTAAAGAAATGATAAATCATGTTATTGACACTATGAGAAGTGCTGATATTGAAATGGTTGATGTTGTAATTGGAAGAGGGGCAGAGGAAGTTAAAAAAGGAACAGAGAGTAGAAAAATTAATTATTCTGTTCAAGAAGAGCAGTTAGGTACAGGACACGCAGTAATGTGTGCTAAAGAATTCTTATGTGGTAATGAAGGTACAGTAGCAATATTTGTTGGAGATGGTCCACTAATTACTGAAAGTACTGTTAGGGAACTAATAAACTACCATGAAAAAGGGGATTTTAAAGCTACTATATTAACTTCAAGGATGGATGACCCTGCAAAGTATGGCAGAATAATTAGGGATGAAAATGGTGAAGTTGAAAAAATAGTTGAGTTTAAAGACTGTACTAAAGAAGAAGTATTAGTTAATGAGATAAATTCAGGAATGTATTGCTTTAATATAGAAGAACTGCTTAATAGCTTAGATAGATTAAATAATAATAATGCTCAAAAGGAATACTATCTAACGGATGTTATTGGTATATTGAAGAAGCAAGGATTTAAGGTTGGAGCTTTTGACGTACCAGTTGAAGAAATTACTGCGGTTAATTCTAAAGTAGAGCTGGCAGATGCAGAACTAATTATGAGAAAAAGAATAAATAGAAAACATATGGAAAATGGAGTTACAATCATGGACCCGAATAGCACCTACATTGATTCTGAAGTTATGATAGGGAAAGATACTATTATATATCCAGGGAATGTACTTCAAGGCAAGACTATTATTAAAGAAAATTGTGTTCTTTATCCGAATAATAGAATTGCAGATAGTATTCTTCAAAATGGAGTTTCAGTTCAAAGTTCTGTAGTAATTGAAAGCCAAATAGGGGAAGAAACTACGGTGGGACCTTTTGCATACATTAGACCAGAGAGCAATATAGGTAAGCATGCTAGAATAGGAGATTTTGTTGAAATTAAAAAATCAACTATTGGAGATAATACGAAGGTGTCTCATCTTACTTATATAGGTGATGCTGAAGTTGGAAGTGGATGTAATTTTGGCTGCGGAACTGTGGTTGTAAATTATGATGGAAAATCAAAATACAAAACTATAATAGGCAATAATACTTTTATAGGCTGCAATACTAACCTAGTAGCACCTGTAAAAGTTAATGATAATGCATACATTGCTGCTGGTTCTACAATTACAAATGAGGTGCCTAAAAATGCGCTGGCAATAGCTAGGGCAAGACAGGTAAACATTGAGAAGTGGGTAGTGAAAAAAGGACTTAACAAATAAGGTAATAAAGCATAATAGTTAACGACATTTCGATAAGTAAATTATAAAGGGAGGTGCAAAACTGATTTTTGTAGTGGAATGTATATAAAAACTACTACCATTCTATTTAGTGGATAGAATGAAAATTTATATAAATTATATTAAAATATGATTTGTTAAGATTTTGAGAATCAGGACTACAGATGATAAACCATGGCAAGAATATTAAAATTTTTACAGGTAACTCAAATCCGAAATTAGCTGCAGATATTGCTGACATACTAGGACTACCAATTGGAGCTTCAGAAGTAGGAACTTTTAGTGATGGAGAAATATCTGTTAATATCCATGAAACTGTTAGGGGAGCAGATGTATTTGTTGTACAATCAACTAATGCTCCAGTAAATGACAATTTAATGGAATTGCTTATTATGATTGATGCCTTTAAGAGAGCTTCAGCAGGAAGAATAACTGCTGTTATACCTTACTATGGATATGCAAGACAGGATAGAAAAGCGAAAGCTAGAGATCCAATCACAGCTAAACTTGTAGCGGATATTATAACAACTGCAGGGGCAGATAGAGTACTTACTATGGACTTACATGCAGCTCAAATACAAGGATATTTCAATATTCCTGTTGATAATTTAATGGGCACGCCTATACTTGCAAAATACTTCATTCAAAATGGATTTAGGGATAGGGATGATGTAGTTGTAGTGGCACCGGATCTTGGAAGTGTTGCTAGATCTAGAAAATTTGCAGATAAGTTACATGCACCAATAGCTATAATCGATAAGAGAAGACCAAAGGCTAATGTTGCAGAAATTATGAATGTTATAGGTGATATTAAAGGGAAAACTTGTATCATGATGGATGATATGATAGACACTGCTGGAACTATAACTAACGGAGCTAATGCTTTAGTAAAACTCGGAGCAAAAGATGTTTATGCTTGCTGTAGTCATGGGGTACTATCTGGACCAGCTATTCAAAGAATCAATGATTCAGTAATAAAAGAATTAATAATATTAAATACCATTGATTTGCCAGAGGATAAACAATGTGAAAAATTCACTAAATTATCTGTTGCACCAATTTTGGCTGAGGCTATAAAGAGAATATACGAGGACGTTTCTGTAAGCAAATTATTCGAGGAATAAGTTAATATTACAACATTAAGATGATGAACAACTGCACAAGTGATGAATTAATTTATAAATAGATATATAGAAATAGTAATACTCCTTTATTTTATAAGGGGGTGTTGCTATTTTTTTATATAATATCAGATTATTATGTATGCCATCCATATGTTAAATTTTTAAATCCTATTTATATAATAACAGAGTAATGATTATAATATATATAAGTGAAAGTATATGGAATATTAAATAATCACCTTCGGAGCTATAATATTAAGGACTCCAGAAGAAAATTTAGACCATAACTCAAGGGTCCTCATTGTTATAGTATATAGCTTAAACTTATAGAAGTGGGAGACTTTGCTTCTGAAATATCGTTAAAATTAACTTGTAACGGTGAATAATTTGTAACATTTAAAAAAAACTTAGTAAGTTGTTAGTAAAATATGATAAATTAATCATAGGACTAATAATTTATATTAAATAAATTAATTTGGAGGTATGGATATGGAAGGAACTATTGGAAAAATATTAATAGTTGATGATGAT
>JAJYBA010000034.1 GCA_021779235.1 Bacillota bacterium | reverse complement strand
TCATGTATCTTTTCGTGCTTCTTAATGCTTAATTTACCATTATATAAGATTTTACACTAATGTTATACAATATGTTTAATAGGAATTATTGAACTTTAAAACCTGCAATTTTTACTTTTGAAACAATTTCATCAAAATTATCAGTCTTAAGTCTTACAACAATTTCCTTAACTTCAGTAAGACTTTTTGGATCAACAACTACAAAACTAATTATATCACCTTTGTTTTCGGTTATTATTTTTGAAAGCTTAGAAATCTGACCTTGAATATCATAAGCTATAACGGCTAATCTTTTTCCCTTATTAAGTCCGAATAATTCAGTAAATTGGTGAAAGATCGCATGATGTGTAACTATGCCCTTAAAATCACCATAGCTATCTACTACAGCTACAAATGAAACACTTCTTGTCTCTAAAAAATGTGCTGCTTCTTCTGCTTGCTGCATTGGATTAATAACGGGAACATCAGTTCTCATTACATTTTCAACTATAAAATCGGATAACAAACATTTCTTATCAAGGCATTTTTCATAATAATAAGTATAAATTCTTTCTTTTGAAATTGCCCCATAGAATTTATTGTCCTCAACTACAGGAATCGATAAGAAATTATTTTCATCCATAATTTCTAAAGCTTTACCTATAGTCACCTTTGGTGTCACAGTGATTAATTTTTCTTTTAGTAGCATCAAATTATTAACAAACATAATTATTCCCTCCTTAACAAGGTATATATACCATTATACATTATTTTATAATTTAAGTAAAAAACATTTATCTCTTATTTGAATTATAATTGTTTATAAAGGCATTAGTCTAAATTGCGTATTTTTTTATAGAATTTAAAATATATAGTCTATTTTTAGCATTTTATAAATCATTTAATACTAAAACTATTTTTTATTTGCTCTAATTATGATAATATTGTCTTACTATATACTTTAACGACATTTCTAAAGGAAAATCTCCAACTTCTATAAGTGGTGCGATAACAATTGAGAATTGTTGTCTCCCTCAGAGGACTGCAAGGGGGATGCCTACTATACTAGAGATCTACAAAGGGGTAAATCACCTTTTGAAGTCGTTAATATTGCAGCATCGAAGATGATGATTTAGGTACTTAACAATATGTAGGAATGAGGTTTTTACATGAAAATTAGCTTAGATAAAACTATAAGAGCTATGTCTCTTGCACTAGACTTGGCAGAAATTAGTTCTATAGAAAGTTTAGATGACACTTCGAAAGTCTCTAAAATTAATTATGCACAACATACTTTTTTGCATCATTCCACTAGAACTACCTATATAGCCATCGAATTAGGTAAACTTTTGCAACTTGAGGATAATATAATGAATAGATTATATATCTCTGCACTTTTGCATGATATTGGTGCAGCTAATAGCTTTACTAAATGTCATACTTCTGAAGCTTTTATAAAATCTCATTGCACTGGTGGTTCTGAAATATTAAAGTCTTTTCCTGATATTGACGACATAAGCGATCTTTCCAATATAATTTTATATCATCATGAAAACTGGGATGGAACAGGTAACTTTGGAATAAAAGGTGAGGATATTCCTATTGAAAGTCAGATAATACGTATAGCTGATTTAATTGAATCATTATTTAAGGAAAACATACCTGGTTTTATGCAAAAGGATTCAATTATAGAATGTATAAAATCCAACGAATGTTTATTTTCTGAAGAAATAGTAAAAGCATTGTATGAAGTATCTAAAAAAGATATCTTTTGGTGTAATCTTGATAATTTGCCTTATATGCCTTTTATTCTAGACAATATAGCTCCACCGCTAAATATTTATTTAAATCTAAAAGAGTTTGAGCGCATTTCTAATATATTTTCAAATATTATAGATAATAAAAGTAAATTTACGGCTACTCATTCAAGAGAAATTGCAAACTTAGCTTACAAAGTTTCAAAGCATATAGGATACCCTGAAGAAAAGTGTATCAAGATGAAGATAGCAGGTTTACTTCATGATATAGGAAAACTTGCCATACCCACTAACATATTAGATAAAGCCGGACCTTTATCTAGTGAAGAATTTTCAACAATTAAATCTCATGCTTATTACACTGGTATTATTTTAAATATGATTAAAGATGTACCAGATATTAGTTCATGGTCAACAAATCATCATGAAAAACTAAACGGGGATGGCTACCCTAATAACTTAAATAGCGAAGAAATCAGTGAAGAATGTAGAATACTTTGCGTATGTGACATATTTCAAGCCCTAACAGAAGATAGGCCTTATAGAAATGGTCTTCCAGAAGATATGGCCATGTCTATTCTAGATAGTATGGTTGAGGATAAATTCATTTGCAAAAACGCTGTAGTTCACTTAAAAAATACAATTGAATATAATGAACAAAAATAAATCTATATATTATGGGTAATCTCCTAGATTACCTTTTCTTTTTTTATTTTTTAGGATAAAATATTTAATGAGGTGAAACTTATGGAATTTATCGTAACTACAGTAGAAGAAACTAATAAAATAGGAGAACTAATAGGCGCACTTGTAAATTCAGGTGACATAATTTGCTTAATTGGCGACCTCGGCACTGGCAAAACTCATTTAACAAAGGGAATTGCAAAGGGTCTCGATATTAAAGACCATATTACAAGCCCTACTTTTACAATTGTAAATGAATATACAGGCCGTTTGAAATTATATCATTTTGATGTCTACAGGGTAAATGATCCTGATGAAATAGCAGCTATAGGCTTTGACGAGTATATATTTAGTGATGGAGTTAGTATTATTGAATGGGCTAACTATATTGAAGAGTTAATTCCACCAAATAATTTAACCATAACCATAGATAAACTTCCTGAACTGGGAGTTAATTATAGAAAAATCAACTTCAAATATTGCGATAAAAGATATGACTATATAAAGGAGCTAAAACTATGAAAATTTTAAGTCTGGATTCTGCCACAGAATCAGCAACCTGCGCTATCCTTGACGATAACAGAATCCTTGGCGAAATAACTTTTAATTATAAAAAGCAACATTCTCTAATACTTATGCCTATGATTGATGAATTATTTAATAATACAGGAATGGACATAAGCGATATTGATGCCTTTGTAGCCTCAAAGGGACCAGGTTCCTTTACAGGCCTTCGAATAGGAATGGCTACCATTAAAGGATTAAGCCAAGGTACAGGAAAACCTTTTGTGACTGTATCTACCTTAGATTCTTTAGCATATAACTTAGCATATACAGATGGAATTATCTGTCCCATACTGGATGCTCTAAGAGATAATGTTTATACCGCCTTATATACTTTTAATAATTGTGAACTTACTCGCATCAGTGACTATACAAATATCTCTATAGATGAATTAATAAATATTCTTAAAGAGAAAAATTGTAGTATTTCCTTTGTAGGTGATGGAGTTCCAAAATTCAAAGAAAAAATTATAACACATTTACCTAAGGTCAATTTTGCGCCAGCTCATTTAAATTTAGCTAAGGCCACATCCTTAGGAGAATTAGGTCTTAAGCTTCTGTCTAATGGAATAAAAGATGATATATATGCGTCAGTTCCTATTTACCTTAGAAAACCTCAAGCTGAGCGTGAGTATGAAGAAAAGATGAGGCAAAATAAAGATGAATAGTGATTTTAAAATTTGCCCAATGGACAGAGAATCTATTAAATCCATATTAAATATTAGTGAGTTAAGCTTTCCTATTTCTTGGAGCTATGAATCACTTGAAAGTGAGCTAGATAATAAGTTTGCTAAATACGTTATATTAAAAAAGGGCAATTCAATAGTCGGTTATGGAGGAATGTGGGTAATTATAGATGAAGCCCATATTACTAACATTGCAGTTCATCCTGCAGCTCGTGGTGTTGGTGCTGGAGATATGATAGTGGAGGCCTTATTTAGAATTTGCAGAAAACAAAAGGTTACAGGAATAACCTTAGAGGTTAGAAGTTCAAATTTTGTTGCTATAAATTTATATGAAAAACATGGCTTTGAAAAGGAAAGCATTAGACCCCGTTACTATGAAGATAACGGGGAAGATGCTGTAATTATGTGGAATCGACACTTGTAATGAAAAATAAAAAAGGACTCGCAAATAAATGGTTACCTATAAAATAGGTAACCATTTATTTGCGAGTCTTTTTTATATTGTCTCTGCCTATAAGTCATGTTTCACTGCTATCTTTTTAAACGTCTAATTCTGTTCTCTATTTTTGTATTCTCTCTCCATGTTTTCTTTATGAAGTATAGGAGAAACGCTCTTATATATAGCTAACGTTACTCCTGCTACTACTATACCCTTAAGAATGTTGAAAGGTATGATTGACCATATAATAAAAGTGTTTAAATCCTTAATGTTATGATTTATTTTTGCTCCCATTCCTACTACCGCAACTATCGGGAATCCCAATACTTTTTCGTATAATGGCAGAACAACAAAATAGTTTAATATACCTGCAAAAATTGACATAACAATTACTCCTATCAATAATGCAACTACAGCTCCACCCTTACTTTTCTTCACCTTATATATATATCCAGATACTAATACTAAGCATGATCCCACTAGAAAATTTGCTAATTCTCCAATAAAGGCTGTCTTCCCTGCAAGCATTCCATGTAATATATTCTTAACTAATTCAATAACGACTGCTGCTATTGGTCCTAATGCAAAAGCCCCTAAAAGTGCTGGTAGGTCACTAATATCAATTTTTAGGAAATCTGGAAATATCGGTAATGGTAATTCAATATACATTAAAAGAAAAGCCATAACAGATAAAAGTGAAATTTTGATAAGTTTAACAAGTTTTTCGTCTCTCATTTTTATACCCCCTAATTAATACATCTTCTAGGGATGGATATAATAAAAACCCTGACATAGAACTATGTCAGGGCGAATTCACATATATCTCATCTTCTTTCATCCAGACTTTACTGTCGGCTTCGGAATTAAACCGAATCTGCCTTACGGCTCGCGGGCTTTACCGCCGGTGGGGAATTTCGCCCCGCCCTGAAGATTATCAAATATTATTTTATACTTTAATTATACATACATTTAATTAAAAAAGCAACCTATTCATTATTGATTTTTCATCGATAGAGATATTCTTTTTCTTTTCTCATCGACTTCTAACACACTAACTTCTACTATATCTCCAACCTTGACTATATCCAATGGGTGCTTTACAAATTTATCTGATAGTTGGCTTATATGTACTAACCCATCTTGATGTACTCCAATATCAACAAAAGCTCCAAAGTCAGATACATTTCTAACTGTCCCCATTAGCTTCATTCCTGGTTTAAGATGGGACATTTCAACTATTCCTGTTTTTAATATTGGCTTCGGTAATTCTTCTCTCGGATCCCTACCAGGCTTTTTAATTTCTTTAATAATATCCCTAAGAGTTGGAACTCCTATTTCTAGTTTTTCAGCTAACTCATTAAAATTAATCTCTTTTACTCTCTCATCTAAATCTTTAAAATTTAAAGCTTTAAGATCTTCTTTTGAATACTTTAAGAAATCCAATAATTTTTTTGTAGCATTGTACGACTCAGGATGAACTGAAGTATTATCTAAAAACTCCTTGCTCTCCATAACTCTTAAAAAACCTGCACATTGCTCATATGCCTTAGCACCTAATCTTTTTACTTTTAATAATTCTTTTCTAGCAACAAACTTACCATTTTCTTCTCTATAGGCTACAATATTTTGAGCTATAGAAGCATTTATCCCTGATATATAAGATAATAAAGAAGGCGTTGCAATATTAAGATCTACACCCACAGCATTAACACAATCTTCAACTATTCCCTTTAAGGATTCATCAAGTTTCTTAGGTGCTACATCATGTTGGTATTGTCCTACTCCAATAGCTTTAGGATCAATCTTTACAAGTTCTGCTAATGGATCTTGAAGTCTTCTTCCAATGGAAATAGCTCCTCTAATAGATACATCTATATCTGGATATTCTTTTGACGCAAGTTCAGATGCTGAATATACAGATGCACCTGCTTCTGAAACTATAACATAATACAAATCCTTCGAACATTCTACCTTAAGTTCTTTAATTATCTGTGCTAGGATTTCTTCAGACTCACGGCTAGCAGTTCCATTTCCTAAGGATATTACTTCTACATTATGCTTATTTACTAATTCTTTAATAATAACTATAGATTTTTGGATGCTTTCCTTACTTCCTGCAGTAGCATATACTGTAGCTATATCTAAAAGCTTCCCTGTGTCATCTAGTACTGCTATTTTGCATCCAGTTCTAAACCCTGGGTCAAACCCAAGCACTACCTTTCCTTTTATCGGTGACTGCATTAAGAGAGCCTTTAAATTAGCTTTAAATATTTCAATGGCGGAAGTTTCACCTTTTTCTGTTAGCTCAGACCTTATTTCTCTTTCAATTGATGGAAATATAAGTCTTTTTACTGAGTCAATTATACTTTGTTCTATATACTTATCAGTTTCATTGTTCCCCTTTAAACATCTAGCTTTCAGGTACTCAATAATCTTGTCATTATCAGCTACAATTTTCACAGAAAGTATCTTACTATTTTCGCCTCTATTTATAGCAAGAATTCTATGGGGTGGAATAGACCTAACAGCTTCTTTATACTCATAATACATTTCATATGGTGTAGTCTCTTCACTTCCGCCCTTAGTTTCCACGCTTCCTTGATTATGCACCAGTGCTCGAATCCACTTTCTATAATCAGCCTCATCTGAAATCATTTCACTGATAATGTCTCCAGCACCTTGAAGTGCCTCCAAGCCACTATTCACTTCTTTTTCTTCACTTATGAATTTTTCAGCATATTCATTTATATCACCTTTAAACTCACCACTGAAAATAACTTCAGCAAGGGGTTTTAATTCCTTTTCAATTGCAATGGTAGCTCTCGTTCTTTTCTTAGGTTTAAACGGTCTATATATATCTTCTATTTCTGTCAAACTCTCACATTTTCTTATTGATTGTTCAATTTCTTCTGTAAGTTTTTCTTGTTCCCCAATAAGACGTATTACATCTGTTTTTCTTTCTTCTAAATTTCTAAGATATATAAGTCTCTCTGTGAAATTTCTAAGTATTATATCATCAAGGCCACCAGTTCTCTCTTTCCTATATCTAGCTATAAAAGGGACTGTATTCCCTTCATCTAATAACTCAATTACATTTCCTGCTTGTTCTTTAGTTATTCCAAATTCTTTAATTAATCTGCTCTCTATATTTTCCATATTATTCAGCTATTTCTGTAAATAGCCAGTCCTCCCCTCATAATTTATATTTTAATCATCACCTGTGCAACTATACATCATCTTCGATGCTAGAATATTAACATATTTAATCATACCTCAAATTTTATCTTCATATCTATATAAAAGATAAAAATTTTTAGGAGAAATGTATGAAAAAATTAATATGTTCTTGTTTTCTAACTCTTTGCCTTTTATTATTCTTTTATAGTTCGCATATATATTATACCCTATATAGATTCAATCCTACAAATGTGTACCAAAATATAAAATATATCTCTTCAGACCAATTTAAAGGTAGGTTGCCTGGCACTATAGAAAATGCAGAAATTGCTACTTATATTAACACTGAATTTAAAAATAACGGATTAAAACCTTATAAAGGTAAAGAATTTCAAAGCTTTAAAGTAATGTATCCTAAGAAAATTAATAATAGTCCATATTTAAAAGTATTAGACAAAGAAGGCAACATAATAAAAGATTTTGTTTATAGCAAGGATTTTAAAGAAGATATGTTAAACTTCAAAAGTAATCATTTAATCTTCAGTAAAAATAGTCTTAAAGCAATAAAAGATAACTATCTTCAAGTTAATACTGCTAATGGACCGTATATATTATTTGTTCCCAGTGGAAACGACCTATCTTTCAGAAGTTCCTTCATGTATGATTCAAATTATAACATGTATATTATGGTCACTAAAGAAACCCTCTCATCACTTAAAGATTTGTTAGATAGGAATTGTACAGTTGATTGCTTTATACCTTTCGAAGACTCAGAAACAAGTGTAAATAATGTTATGGGGTATTTACAGGGCACAGATATCTCTACTCCGCCAATAATTGTTTCTGCTCACTTTGACCACATAGGTACGGATTTAAATGGCACTATATATAACGGCGCTCTAGATAATGCCTCTGGACTTTCTTTCATGCTAGAAATGAGTAAGTATTTGTCTTCACTTGGGAGACCCAATAGAAGCATTCTTTTCTTAGGATTTAACGCAGAAGAGTTCGGATGTCTTGGTTCAAATGCATTTATTACAGAATATAAAAATGACATAAACGATAGCAAGGTATTTAATTTCGACATGATTGGAAGTAATAGCGCTGTTCCCCTATGCATCATGGGAGGAAAAAAAGACACTGATAAAACGCCTTTTATAGCATCAGTTTCAAACACTTGCAAAACAGAAAAAATCTTTTTCAATTATCTTTTTGAAGATGCTAGTGACCATGAAGGCTTTAGAAAACAAAATATTGATGCTATAACTTTCTGTGACAATGATATGACGCGAATACACACTCCAAAGGATACTTTTGAGAATATAAGTCTAGACGCCATAGACAGATGCTATGATGTAGCATCTAAGGAAATTGTGAAATATACTTTTAAGAACAGTTTCATTATTATATATTATAAAGAATTCTTTCTAACTTCTATAATTGGCATCCTTATATTTTCTTTACTTTATAAGAAGTATAACAAGGCTAATTCTCATTAATTAATCAGTGAGATTGCTAGTATATTTTAATAGTTGTAATTATACGTTACTTATAACTGTTTTCTATTATTTTTTTAAAATTAGTTACTTTTATATAAATTTAATAATTTTAACAACATAGAACTTAATGTTTATATAAAAAAAATAGGGAAACTAATGAAGTACATAAAAGTAATCCACTAGCCACCCAGTTACAAATTAATAATAAGCATATCTATGTAGTTTTATTTCTGTTTAGGAGCATTTTTGATATTAGTATTTGCATCTTTGGCATTATCTGGTAATATGTTAAGTATTGTAAACAACTCTGAAAATAGCTTATTTGCTGCTGGTACCGCTGTCTCCGCAGCATAGTATTTTTCTGAGTTTGGCTCTTCTACCGTAACTATTAATGTTACTTTAGGATTATTAGCAGGAGCCATACCTGCAAAGGAGGCTATATACTTACCAGAATCGTAACCGCCTTTGCTACTGTTAACCTTATTCGCAGTACCTGTCTTCCCCGCTATGTGATAACCATCCATATAGGTCGCTGTGGCGGTTCCTTCCTTAACAACCCTTTCCAAATACGTTCTTAATTGGGCCGCTTTCTCCTTGCTCATCACATTTTTTTCACCAAGATTATCAAACTGTTTGTCTATACTTTTTTTACCATTTACCATATGTGATACTTCCTTCATAACATGTGGTCTTATCCATGTACCTCCATTAGCTACTGCATTGAAAGCAGCAATATATTGCACCTGTGTAACTGCAATACCTTGTCCGTAGGACATTGTGGCAAGGTCAATAGGTTCAATATTTTTAAGTTCTTTTATTAACCCAGCATTTTCACCAGGCAAGTCTATACCAGTTTTTTGCCCAAAGCCAGTATCTTTCGAGAATTTATAAAAATTATCCTTTCCAATTTTCTGTCCCAACTGAATAAATCCCACATTATCAGAATTTTTAATTATATCAGAAAAAGTCTCAACTCCATAGACCTCTTTATTATCACTATACAGCATTCTACCTCCAACTTTGATACTTCCACTACCTACAAAGCGGTCATTGTCAGTTACAGCATTATTTTTAAGTGCAGCAGCTGCTGTTATAACCTTAAAAATTGATCCTGGCTCAAACATATTACTTATAGCTCCATTCTTCCATGTTTCCTGCGTTTCTTTATCTGTTTTACCTTCTACATAAGGCTTATTTAAATTATAGTCTGGCGCATTAGCCATTGCCAAAATCTCACCATTATTGGGATCCATAATTGTTATACTTACAGATTTGGCGCTATTTTCAGTTAATGTTTCTTTAGCTACTCTTTCGGCTAGTTCTTGAATTCGTTCATCTATAGTTAATGTTAAATCTTTTCCATCTACTGGCTGAACCGTCACAGCTTCAGTATAAGGCAGTTCATTACTATCCCTATCCATCTCAACCACTTTTATTCCTGGAATACCTGTTAGTTCATTATTGTAGCTCAGTTCTACTCCATTAATTCCATTTCCATCTAAATTAGTATGTCCAATAACATGGGATAAAAAGCTGTCATTTGGATAATCTCTCTTAACATCTTTTGAAATTATTATGCCATTATATTTCAAAGCTTTAATAGCATCTACTACTTCCTTTTCAACTTTTCTTTTCAAGGATATAAACTGAAGCGGATTACCTTTGCTATCTCGCATATCTAAAATCTTTTTAATTTCTCTATCTTCAACATTGAGTATCTTTGACAATTGGTTAACTGCTTGTTCTTCAGGTATTTTTTTATCTGCTAAATACTTTATTAATACGCTTAAATCAGCATCTACCCTATAAATATTCATGCTTAATGCTAGCTCTAAACCATTTCTATCTAGAATTGCCCCCCTCGTAGGAGCTATTTTAACAGTTTTCGTCCACTGTTGTAATGCCAGCCGTTTATAATTAGAACCATTAAAAATCATTAAATAACCCAATCTGCCCACAAGAGCACTAAATACTAAAGAAAGTAATATACCTACAATAAAAATCCTTCTAATTTGAGCTTTTTTTCTTTTCAATTTAATCACCAACCTATTTTATGTTTTAAAGAATATGAATTACTAAATGATTATTTTTTAAGCTTGTCTTAACGCATCATTTACAGATATCATAACACTAGGGCTTGTAATTTGGCAAATTTGTTTATCACTTAATTTGTTATTTCTCCATGCTTTACTAATCAAGTTTTTAATTGTAAAAATCAACATCTTATCCAATCTTTAAATTACAATTTCCCTCTACTTATAAAAGATTTTATTTGTCTATCCTTTACCAATGGCCAAAAACAGTATGCTATAATAGCAAATCCAATTATTTCTGGAAGATAATAACTTGGGTCTGCAACAAGCCTAATAATATCACTATTTAACCAATTACCTTCTGCTCTTTGAGGAAACCTTAAACCATAATATGGCCATAGTAATATACCAGGGTAGAGCCACATACTATCTAATATTAGATGGATAGAAGTGCATAACCCAAGAATTAAAATATTGTCTTTGCTATGTTTAAATAACCTGTATAAACCTATAAATATCAATATTACAGAGAATGTTAAAGTATGTGCAAATATACGACTGTTATGGAAGGTACTACGAAACAAATAAGCACCAATTGGTTTATCAATTAAGTCAGGTAATACTGCCCCCACGAGAACGACCCTGTAATCAATTAATGCTTTACTGCTTAAATCCCTTTCCTTATAAAACACTTTTTCATAAATCTTAAAAGCTCCTGTAGTTATGCCTAAATGTCCAAAAAAAATCATCTTTCTATCCTCATTTCTAATATTTATCAACAACTTTTCATAAAAATTAAACTTCATCTAAAAGAGAGGTTTAGCTCTCTTTTATTAAAGACTTCAAATTATCTTCTACTTCTAAAGGAGTATCACCTATATCATGCAATCCTACTACATAATCTCCTTTTTTAAACTCCCCTGCATTTTTGCCTTTTGCCTTTAATTGGTAACTCTTATGTAAAACAACCTTTCATTAAAGCATAGTTAAAATACTTGATTAAATCAACAGATAGTTTAGAATTATATTCTATTTTATTTGGAAGAATGTATAAACTTA
>JAJYBA010000224.1 GCA_021779235.1 Bacillota bacterium | reverse complement strand
AAGCTATCTAAAGATATAAAAAGAAAGACTGTAATTAGCTTTGGATTTATATGAATCCAAAGCTAATTTCAGTCTTTTTATTCTTACTTCTTTATAAATTTTAAAATTTGATTTACAGGAAATAGCTGCTGTTCATACAAAATAATCATTGATAAGGCAGCTTCAATTATACCAATAGTAAAAAATAATACATGCAAGAATGCAATGGCATTCATCATTATGCATTGAACAACAATCCAAATGACCAAGGCCCAGCTAAAAACACTGCTTATATACCCTTGAAATCTTGATTTGAAGTGAAACATTAAAGCACAAATAATATTTCCAAGTCCAATTACAGTAAATAAGATAATTCCAGGTATGAGAAAATCACTAAAGGGTGAATTTTTTAAAACCTCAACGGTTATGCCAAGTGGAGTTTGAGGATTAGTAATAGCAGCTAGCCCTCCAGCCAATGCTCCTACGCCTACAAAGGCATGTAAAGCAAACAATAAACGATGTACTATCTTCATTCTTATTCCTCCTTCATATTATATTAAAATTAAATCATCATCTTCGATGCTGCAATTTTAACGACTTCAGAAGGAGATTTACCTCTTTGTTATAGCATGTATCCTCTGGGTATTCCTCCGCAGTAGATAACAATTCTTAATTGTTATCCCCCTATTTATAGAAGCAGGAGACTTTCCTTCTGAAATGTCGTTAAACAACAAAATAAAATATTCTATATTAAAATTATAACATGATTAGTAATTTAAAGGGAATTTATATTTAAAATGGAAATAAAATAATATATGTGATATAATTGTATATAGGATATTAATTCATATTCTAAAATTTTTAACGTGGGGGTATAGCGCAGCTGGGAGCGCGCTTGAATGGCATTCAAGAGGTCAGGGGTTCGAATCCCCTTATCTCCACCATATATATTTACAATTACGTCATCTATAAATATAAGCAGTAACCCATTATTAGGTTACTGCTTATATTTTAAGGTTACTATTTTACAGGTTATACTTTTCTAGTATGCTATCAATGAATTTTCCGTTTTCATAGAATAATTCACCATCAGCAAAAATCTTTCCACCAGTTCTCATATCGCAAAGCATATCCCAGTGAAGAGAAGATCTATTTAATCCACCAGCTTCAGGCATTGAATCACCAATAGCCATGTGTATGGTTCCACCAATTTTTTCATCAAAAAGCATGTTTCTTGTAAAATTCTTTATACCATAGTTGGTTCCTATAGCTACCTCACCAAATCGGCAGGCTCCTTCATCAGTTTCTAGAAGGGCTTTAAGTAGGTCCTCACCTTTTTTTGCTGTAGCTTTAACTACTTTTCCTTTTTCAATCTCTAAAACGATTCCTTCGATTTCTTTGCCCATATATATACCTGGGAAGCTAAAGGTAATTACTCCGTCAACTCCATCTTCAACAGGGGAGGTAAATATCTCTCCATCTGGGAAGTTTACTTTACCATCGCAGTTTATCCACTTTCTGCCCGCTATATTTACTTTGATATCTGTTCCTTCAGAAATAAAATGTAGGCCTTTTTTAGTATCAAGATATTTAACCCATCTTTCTTGCTCTGAACTTACTCTTTTCCATTCTGCTACTGGATCTTCAGCATCAAGTAGTCCAGCACCATAAACAAACTCCTCATAGTCGCTAAAACTCATAGAAGCTTCTTGAGCATCTGCATATGTAGGGAATTGTGTGCCACACCACCTTAAGGAACCATTGCCCATCTTTTCAGAATATATTTTTCTCCAGCCTGCTGCTCCTTTAGAAGATATTTTAAGTTTATCTGCATCAATTCTTGAATTTGTCTTTGTGTTTCTATTGCCCCAGGCAGAAAGCCATACATCTGCTTTGTCAAGCATAGTTTCGAAAATCATATTTCCCTTAAGAAGTTGCTCTTCATTGCTATATTTAAGCTTTATTTCTGCTATCTCTTGTGAAGAAAGTACAGTTTCTACATGAGCGCCTGCCTTCACAGCTTCTTTTACAACCTCAACCATCCAAGGTGTTGCCACCTCATCAGAGGATACAAATACAAATTCACCTGGTTTAACCTCGGTGGAATAATTCACAAGTAGCTTTGCAAGTTTGTTAAGTCTTTGATCAGCCATTATTAATTTCTCCTTTCACTGTAAGCGCGGAATAACTTAAGAGTACTTATTCCCTTTGTAAGTTCCACGTTAAATCATCACCTGCGCAGTTGTTCATGTTCTTCAATATTGCGATTTAAACGATTTCAGAAAGAGATTTATAATTCCCACTGAAGATTGATTTTTGTTATAGTATCTGCCAACTTAATAAAAATGGGATACTTTCCTTCTAAAATATATTTAAAAATAGTTACATAACTATGTTATCAAATTTTTAACAAATACTCTAGTTAAATTTAAACAGTATTTTAATTATTAAGAAATTTCTTTAGAAGCTTTTATAATTGGTATAAAATTTCATTTATATCATAACATATCGTTGAATATAAAACTGATTAAGTGGTGATTAGTAATGAAAAATAGAGATTTCAATAGTTTAAAAACTGAAGCAATAGTAATTGTAATATTAATTTTATATATTTTCTTTTTATATATGGATTTTTATAATGTTAAGCTTTTTATTGCGTCTAAATATATAAAGTATTTATGTATAGTACTTTGTTTTTGGCTATCCATACTTACTACTAAAAATATATCCATTGATGCAGATATAGTTAATCATAGAGATACATTACTACTTCAATTGGGGATGTTCATAACTGTAATTGCGGACCTATGCCTAGTTATCTTTAACTTTTATATATTAGGTGTAATATTTT
>JAJYBA010000223.1 GCA_021779235.1 Bacillota bacterium | reverse complement strand
CAATAACTGGAGGTTGTTGTTTGCTAATAATCATTTATTAACTGCTTTTATGGATGCCGTTGTAATAACCTTGGTAAAACTTTGTAGTTCCTCCAGTAGTTCATGAGCTGTATAAATCTTCTGGCTTTCCATCACAAATTTAAGGGTTGTTAATACAAGTGAAGCGAAAATACATGCTTGATATTCAATATTATAGTTTTCTTTAACATGATTCTTAGTAAATTCAATATACTTCTGCATTAGTATTGTCTGCATATCTTCGTATACATTAATTTTTTCCGTACGAATCCTCCACAGTCCGAGTATTGTCATTCTTTCCTCATAAAACTTTTCATACACCTTATCCATGCCTTTTATTAACCCACTTATATCTTCTTTATTTGAGAATCTAACATCTGCTAAAGACTTAAACTTATCTAAAAAGTCCATTGCAATTGCTTCAGCTAAATCATATTTATCAGAATAGTGCTTGTAAAAAGTTGAACGGTTTATTAAAGCTGTATCCAATATATTCTGCACAGTAATGGAATCAAAGTCCTTTTTATTAAGCAATTGAATAAATGTGTTCCTTATATTTATATTAGTCTTAATTATCCTTAAATCCGTCTTTTGTTCCATATAGAATCCCTCTTTTTTAACATATTCTTATCTACACACAATACTATACCCAAGGTGGTAATAAAGCAACTATATGTATACTTAAAATAATATAATGTACTAATAAATTGTATTGGATAAGCAACATTTTTATATACCTCTGTTGCTTAACATACTTTTGATTAAGTTTTGATGGTTGAGTGAGAATACAGATCAAACTATAATTAAGCTATAAGAAAGGAGTGATGATTATGAACTTTATCAGAAGACACTGGTACAATATTGGATTAATTGTTGCAATAGTAGCAGGAGTATATTTAGCCTTCACATGGCATCACATGGCTATACTACAAAGACTGCTTCTACTTAACTTTATAGCACTATTAATTCATCAATTTGAGGAGTATGGCTTCCCAGGTGGTGAACCAGCAATAATGAATATGGTATTACAACCCAGTTCTACTCCAGAGAGATACCCCCTAAATCAAAATTCAGCAATGATAACTAATGTAAGTATTGCATATATAATGTACTTAATTCCTGTTTTCTTTCCTAATGTTATTTGGCTTGGATTAGCCCCAACATTGTTTGGTATGGCACAATTTATTGTTCATGGTATAATGACCAATAAAAAGCTTAAAACATTTTATAATCCAGGGTTAGGTGCTGTTGTTTTTCTCCATATCCCTATCGGAATCTATTATATCTTTCAAATTCAATCTACTGGGATTGCAAGTGGCTGGGATTGGGTGATTGGAGTTGCGTATATGTTCCTTACAGCATTTATTGTTGTAAACAAAATGACCTATTCGTGGTTAGCCGGCAAGAACTCACCTCATGTCTTTGCTGAAGAAGAAATGAGAAGATTTAATGTTCAAGAGAAAATTAAAAGAATTAAAAGTTGAAAATTGAAATGATATAAGAGGTATGTAACTTCATAAGAAGTGCATACCTTTTTCTTAAACACAAACTAACCATGACGCAATAGATCACAAGTCTGTATTACTTTAATATATAAACTGTACAATTTATGGAATGAAAATGCCAATAAAAAAGCCTATGGCCATGATGATCACAGACTACTTAACAATTGATTATATGGATTAGCAACAAAGTTTGAAAGTTCCGCTTCCAGTTTTTGTTGCTACCGTTTTCTAAAAACCCTGGGGCCAAGTAAACAGAATATCAATCAAAAAAATAGTGCCCTTCCACAGACACTATTCTTTCTAAATGTACTAGTATCCACTGTTAATTCATTTATTTTCTAACTGATGATTCCTCCAGTATACATATTGTTTTTATTAAGGAATCGGTGAATTCTTCGTCAGAAGAGTTTTTGAAGATAAGTAAATCATCTTTTACATGAGGATCATCCAAGGCAATGGGAATATCAAAATTAATCTCTGAAATATATTCATTCCAATGTGCAAGTTTCCATGTATCTCTATCAGAATTCCTCTCAATCATCCTTTGATGTGTTACATCTATTGAAGTTTCTACCCAAATAACCACTAAAGATGCGTTACTGTCTTTTAATATTGCTTTTAGCTTTTTAATATAGTTCAAATCTCGTATTTCCTTTGTAAATGGTGCATTAATTAGCACAATATCATCATACTTAAGAGCTTCCAGTGCAAGTGCTACTATTGTTTCGTATTCATAATCACGTATATTTTTATTAAAGAAGTCTGAACTTCTATTATATTCTTCACCTGCTACAACAAAAATCTGTTTCGATAGTGTTATGAGTGTATCTTTATCAAGATAGACAACATGGCTTAATGCCTCAGCAAGCTTTTTTGCAATATAAGTTTTTCCACTTGCTGGTGGTGATGTTACTAAAATTAGTTTTTTCAAAACAATCCTCTCCTACTAAAAAATATTAATTATGAAATTTTTCAATTTTGTTTTGCTTCTTTTCCACTTATATTAAATCTATTTGCAAATTCATTAGCACAAGCTACCATATACCTAACTATATTTAAATCCCTTTCTCTTAATACCTTAATCACACTCTAATGTTAGTTTATCTACTATTAGTATAGTCAATTTCCCTATTAAAATAAACACTTTAACAAAGACTGGTACTTTATTTGTTTGTTATAAAACAAAATCCATCTCATTGATGATACATTCATTAGTTTTACTAACTACTCGCTTAATATATTTATTGCTAAGCTTGGGATTTTTTTATCTTTCCATATATGTTGGCATAATTATTTACCTATTACCTTTTGTTGTTTT
>JAJYBA010000222.1 GCA_021779235.1 Bacillota bacterium | reverse complement strand
GAATGTACTAGAGACTAAAGATAAGAAAGATGGTACTTATTTCGTTAAGGAACAAATTAAAGTAGCTAATAATGGTGGAGGATATTTGACTTATTGGTGGACTCTTCCCAATTCAGAGAAGGTTTCAAGCAAAATAACCTACCAAAAGGTAGATCCTAATTGGGGTTGGGTTGTTAGCGCTGGAACCTATATAAATGATTTTAACGTAGGATCAAATAAGATTTTTAAGACTATGCTTATTGTACTTTTGGTAGTTATTGTTTTAGGCTCAGCAATAATTATACAATTTGCGGAGCATATATCTGTTCCAATTAAAAAAATTGGTGAAGCCGTAGATGTTGTAGCTTCAGGTAACTTAAATATTCCAGATTTGAATATAAAAAATAGAGATGAGATTGGCAAGTTGAATGAATCCTTTAATATAATGGTTAAGAATGTACATGAACTAATAAGCTCAGTAAAAAATTCGGCTACTGTTGTATTTAACTCTTCACAGGTGCTAGATAACATTGTTGATGAAAACACAGCTTCTATTAATGAAGTAGCAGCTTCTGTTGAAGAGATTGCAAAAGGTTCAAGCGAGCAAGCTAAGGAAACTGAAAATGGAGTGAATCGAGTTAAGAGCTTATCAGAGAAAATAGAGTTTGTTACAGAACTTACTGTAAAAACCAATGAGGACGCAGCAGTAACGTCTGATATAGGTAGTAAAGGATTAGAGGCAATTGAGCTACTTTTAGAAAAATCAGAAGAGAACAGCAAGGCTGCGGAAAAGGCTAGCAATATAATATTGGAGGTTGATAGAAACTCCATGGAGATAGGAGCGATAACTGAGGCCATAAGCCAGATATCAGAGCAAACGAATTTATTGGCTTTAAATGCTGCTATAGAAGCTGCAAGAGCAGGTGAGCAGGGAAAAGGCTTTGCTGTAGTTGCTGAAGAAGTAAGAAAGCTGGCTTCAGAGTCTGCCATATCTGCTTCAAAAGTCAGAGAACTGATCGATGGAATACAAGAAAAATCAAAAATTGCTGTTAAAACTATGAAAGACGGTAAGACTATTGCGGAAGAACAAAGTAAGTCTGTAATAGATACTAAAAATATATTTGTTGAGATATTAAAGTCTATAAATAAAATCTCAGAAGGCATGGGAAGCATTAAGGACTATAGCCTAGAGATGGAAATTGAAAAGAATGAGATAATCGAAATTTTACAGACCCTTTCAGCTTCAACTGAAGAAAACTCAGCTGCTACACAGGAGGTTTCTGCTACAACTGAGCAGCAACTGGCAAGTATAGAGCAAATTGCTTCACATACTCAAGACTTAAAGAGTCTTGCAGGAAAGCTTAGTGATGCAGTGAATGCATTTCAGGTTTAGATCATATTTAATTTTTATAGCATAGTATTTGGTTAATAATTTATTAAGAGAGTTTTATATAAGACTCTCTTTTTTTAGTTTTTTAAAAAATCTTAATACTTTTTATTGTTATAGTTTCCACCTTACATCTCCTGGTATGGAAATATAAGGTGAAAAATTTGATTTACTTCAGTATGATATTATAGTTTTTAAGTTGAAGCTTAAACAATTCTTTGATAATATCTATAACTTGTAATACAACTTTTATTTTCTAGATAAGATTTTGACTTAACCTTTCGATAACTCGCTTTTCTCCCATAACCTGCATTACTTCATATAAATCTTGAGTTTTTGTTCTATTAGTTAAAGCCACTCTGATAACCGTGGCAACATCAGAAACTTGACCTTTATATAGCTCTGGATTCCTTTTATAAGTTTTCGCATCTTTTGCATATCCTAGTTTTTCAGAAAGCTCTTTAAGGCTTAAAAACCAAGTGTTGTTATCATGAGAATGATCATATATATCTAAATAGCTAACAAGTATTCGTTTTGCCTCCACAATTGATACGTGGTCAGGAAAATTATAGCCATCATTAATACTATTTTTATAAAAATCATCAAAGAAATATTCAATATGCTCTTTTACATCTAACCATTTTACAAAATCCTTTCGTGGCTTTTCATTTTCTCTTTCAATATTAAATATTCTCTTTGCGTAATCTTCATTTTTGATTAACAAATCTGAAATTGTGGAATCGTACTCTTTAGCCCAGTTAAGATATAGATTATAAACTGTATCGCAGTCCATAGCTGCTATAATATTTTTACTAACATCGTTAAATTTTAAAATGTCAAATAAAGCACCACTTTTACTCATGTTTTCAAGATTAAGACTAAAACTTCTGTAAGGCTCATTTTCATGGGTAGCTCTCCAATCTTGAAAATTTGAGTTAATCAAATTTATAAGATATTCAGTTACAGCTATAAAAGGGTATCCTTGAGATTTATAAAAATCTACAGAAATTTCAGGGTCTTTTCTCTTACTGAGCTTACGTTTTGAGGTTCCATCCATTTTCATTATGGTAGGTATATGAGCATATTTTGGAGGAGTACAGCCTAATATTTCAAATAATTGCAAATGTATAGGAAGAGAAGAAAACCATTCTTCACCACGTATTACATGGGTTGTTCCCATTAAGTAGTCATCTACAGCATGAGCAAAATGATAGGTTGGAAGCCCATTAGTTTTTAGTATTACAATATCTTGATCATTTTCTGGCAAACTCACTGTGCCTTTAATTAGATCATTACAAACTATTCTTTTATTTGGATCTCCAGGAGATTTAAGTCTTATAACAAATGGTGAGTTCTTTGATAACTCGTCACTAATTTCATTGAAAGTGGCATTTCTGTGAATAGCCCATTTCCCATGATAGCCTGTATTAATTTTAAGCTCCTGTTGAAGTTTTCGGGTGTTATCTAAAGCTTCTTCCG
>JAJYBA010000221.1 GCA_021779235.1 Bacillota bacterium | reverse complement strand
ACAACTTTTTTTTACCATAGTTATTGGATTATATTTTTTTAATGCATTAAAAAGTCAGCAAAGCAGCAAGGTGGTTGTTAATAAGGAAAACAAAAAAGAAATGGAAAAATTAAGAAAAATGAAAAGCGTAAGCCTTACAGAACCACTTACAGAAAAAAGTAGACCAACAAAATTTGAAGATGTTATAGGCCAAGAAAAAGGAATTAAGGCTTTACAAGCAGCGATATGTGGGCCAAATCCTCAACATGTCATAATTTATGGTCCACCTGGAATAGGAAAAACAGCAGCGGCTAGATTAGTGCTTGAGGACGCTAAAAAAAGAGAGCGCTCACCCTTTAACGAAGGCTCTAAGTTTGTAGAAATAGATGCAACCACGGTTAGATTTGATGAAAGGGGTATAGCAGACCCGCTTATTGGATCTGTTCATGATCCTATTTACCAAGGTGCTGGCCCTTTAGGAGTAGCTGGGGTGCCTCAGCCAAAACCTGGTGCCGTTACAAAAGCACATGGTGGAATTCTATTTATTGATGAAATCGGGGAACTACATCCTATAGAAATGAATAAGTTACTTAAAGTCCTAGAGGATAGAAAAGTATTTTTAGATAGTGCTTATTATAATGGAGAAGATCCCAACATGCCACTTTACATAAAAGAAGTATTTGATGAAGGTCTTCCAGCTGATTTTAGGTTAATAGGTGCAACTACACGTAATCCAGAAGAAATAATTCCAGCTATAAGATCAAGGTGCGTAGAAATTTTCTTCAGAGCATTGCTTCCAGAAGAATTGCAAATAATTGCCGAAAACTCAATAAGTAAGATGGGACTCAAAATTTGCGATAAAGCACTAAAACTTGTAGGTAAATACTCTAGCAATGGACGTGATACTGTAAATTTAATTCAGTTAGCTTGTGGAATTGCTATTAATGATGAAAGAAATGAAGTAAGTATTGAAGATATAGAGTGGGTCATAGAAAATGGCCAATATTCCCCACGCTCAGAAACTAGAATATCTGATAAACCGCAAATTGGATATGTAAATGGGTTAGCAGTTTATGGAGCGAATATGGGAGCGGTAATGGAAATTGAAGCTAGTGCAAAAAGAATAAAGCTGAGAAAAGGTGTACTTAAAATTACAGGAATTATTGAGGAAGAGGAAATAAGTAGTACAAATAAAAAATTGAAAAGAAAAAGTACTGCAAGATCCTCAGTGGAAAATGTGGTTACGGTACTCGAAAAGTATTTTAATATAGATTGTGACGATTATGATATTCATGTAAACTTTCCGGGTGGGTCACCTGTGGACGGTCCATCTGCAGGCATAAGTATAACAACTGCAATATACAGTGCAATAAAAGGTATACCAGTTGATAACATGGTTGCTATGACAGGAGAGATATCAATTCATGGTAATGTAAAGCCCATTGGCGGTGTTAATGCTAAGATTGCTGCTGCAAAAAAGGCAGGAGCTACAAAAGTTATTATTCCAAGGGATAATTGGCAGGATAGTTTTAAAACTATTGAAGATATTAAGATTGTACCTGTGGATAGTATTACTGAGGTTATTAGAGAAGCTTTACTTCAGGAGAGTCCTAATAATATTTCAATTAGTTTTGAGCCAGAGGTAGATGTTATAGCAGCTGAATCGTTAAAAGCTTAATATTGGCTGTTTTTATTAAAATTAGTTTTAAATTACTGTGGAAAAGATATGCAGTAGTAGTATATATACCTTCTTTTTTAAGGTAATCCCTATTTAATTATGGCGATTACCTTATTTATTTTACTTTAAATTCTGTAGTATTGAAAAATAAATGTATTATAGGTATAATATATTAGTCTAACTATAAAAATATATTATACCAATATTTATAGTTTGTGATATCTATTGATAGTAAAATTAGAAATTTAGATTTTACATTAATAAAAGTCTATTAATTTATTATAGAAAAGAGGGAGAAAAATGGATAAAAATATAAAACTTCTTCCGTTAATTCCGCTAAGAGGTATGAATATATTTCCATATATGGTGTTGCACTTTGATGTTGGTAGAGAAAAATCTATACTTGCATTAGAAGATGCTATGCTAAATAATCAAGAAATTTTTCTGGTTTCACAGAAGGTGTCAAAAATTGAAGAACCAGAAGAAAAGGATATATATAGTATTGGTACTATTTGTAATATAAAACAAATATTAAAGTTACCAGGAGATACAATTAGGGTACTAGTTGAAGGAATAAATAGAGGGAAGATTTCTGAGTACAAAGATAAGGAACCCTTTGTACGTGCAGAAGTAGAAATTATTGAGGATGAAGTTTTCGCTGATGATAAGAAATGTAAGGCATTAGTTAGAACTATAGATAAGGCCTTTGAAGAATACATAAATCTGTCAGTTAATAATTTTCCGGATGCGTTGTTCAGTTTGGAAGAAACAGAAGAGCCAGGGAGATATTGCGATATTGTAAGTTCATATTTAATACTAAAGCCAGAGACAAAACAAGAATTGCTTGAAACCTTAGAAGTTATTAAAAGATTAGAAAAATTATTATTTATATTAAAAAATGAAATTGAAGTATTAAAGATAGAGAAGAAAATTGGAAGCAAGGTTAGAAGCAGGATTGACAAAGTCCAAAAGGAATATTATCTAAGAGAACAAATAAAAGCTATACAAGAAGAACTGGGTGAAGAAGACGAAAACAAGAGAGAAATAGATGAATATGAAAGTAAAATAAACAAGGCAAAGCTTCCTAAAGAGGCAAAAGAAAAAGCAATTTATGAATTAAATAGATTGAAAAGTTCAGGAAATTATTCTGCTGAAAGTGGAGTAATAAGAGCATATTTAGATTGGATTTTA
>JAJYBA010000220.1 GCA_021779235.1 Bacillota bacterium | reverse complement strand
GGGGTCGAAGGATCAACAGGTGGAAGAAAACCTATTATTGTTAGATTTTTACCTGACTCTAAGTATTCTTTTGGAGTAGAATTCACATTAAATAATGTGAGAGTTATTTTAATTAATCTTGATGCTGAAATAAGATTTGATACTAGTTTTCAAGTTAAAGATTTTAAAAATCTAGATGGTATTATTGAGAAAGTTCATGAAATTATCAATAATGTACTGGACGAAAAGAAAATTAGTCATAAAGATATTTTGGGGATTGGGTTTGCACTTCCAGGTACAGTTAATGAAGAGAACTTAATTCTTGAGTTAGCTCCCAATATAGACATGAAAAATGTGGACTTTAGTAGATTTATTCAGCTATTACAGTTTCCTATATATATAGAGAATGAAGCTAACTGCGCTGCTTTTGGCGAGTTAAATTTAGGTATTGCTAAAAAAATGAGAAATTTAGTTTATATTTCTATTAATGAAGGTATAGGAGCGGGGGTAGTAATCCAAGATTACCTCTACAAGGGAAAAAATAAACGAGCTGGAGAACTTGGACATATGACTATTGTACCTAATGGAAAACCTTGTAATTGTGGAAGAAAAGGATGCTTGGAACAGTATGCATCTAAGAAATCTTTAATGGACGAATACAATGCCAAAAGCTCAAAGCCTGTAGACAGTTTAAAAGAGTTTTTCTCTAGAGTTGAACAAAAAGAAAGTCTTGCTATGCTAGAGCTTGAAAAATATATAAGTTTTCTTGCTATAGGAATTCAAAATATTGTGCTAGTCCTTGATCCACATTATGTGGTTTTAGGTGGAGAAATAAGTGATTTTTCAGAGTACTATCTCGAAAATTTAAAGGAAAAAGTCTTTGTAGAAAATAGTTTTTACGATAATACTAGTCTGAAGATATTTACATCTAAACTTAATAAAGATTCTTCAATATTAGGTGTAGCACTACTGCCAATGCAAAAGTTATTTTCAATAAATGAAAAAATTATATAGGAGGAGATTTTATGACCTATGTTTTAGGTATAGATATAGGCACTTCAGGTACAAAAACTATATTATTTGATGAAAAAGGTGTAAATATTTCAAGTGCTTTCAAGGAATACCCATTATATCAACCACAAATAGGATGGGCTGAGCAAAATCCTGAAGATTGGTGGGAAGCTGTAGTTGCTACAATAAGCTCTGCAATACAAAAGAGCGGAGTACAGGTTGAAGACGTTAAAGGAATTGGTTTATCTGGACAGATGCATGGATTAGTTATGCTTGATAAAGAAGGACAGGTTTTAAGACCTTCAATAATATGGTGTGACCAAAGAACTGCAGTGGAATGTGAGGAAATAACAAAATTAGTTGGCGCTGAAAGATTAATTGAAATAACAGCTAATCCCGCCTTAACAGGTTTTACTGCCTCTAAAATTATGTGGGTTAAAAAACATGAACCCGCTCTTTATGAAAAAACTTATAAAATACTTCTGCCAAAGGATTACATAAGATTTATGCTTACTGGTGAATTCTGTACAGAAGTATCAGATGCAAGTGGAATGCAACTTTTAGATATTCCCAGCAGGAATTGGAGTGATGAGGTCTTAGAAAAGCTTCAAATTGATAAATCTTTACTTGGAAAGGTTTATGAATCACAAGAAATTACCGGAATTGTTAATAACGCTGCTGCAATGCTTACAGGGCTTAAAGAAGGAACTAAGGTAGTTGGAGGAGCAGGAGACCAAGCTGCTGGAGCTATAGGAAATGGTATCGTTAGACCCGGAGTAGTTTCTTCTACCATAGGAACCTCAGGAGTAGTATTTGCGCATACTGATAAAATTACTATAGATAAAAAAGGCAGAGTACATACCTTCTGTCATGCAGTACCAGGTGCGTGGCATATCATGGGGGTTACTCAAGCTGCAGGTTTGTCTTTAAAATGGTTTAAAGATAATTTATGTGTATTAGAAAATCAGAATTCAGCCTCCTCAGGTGTGGATGTATATGAAGAGTTAAATGAAGAAGCAGAATCTGTAAAACCAGGCTCTGAGGGACTTATGTATTTACCTTACCTTATGGGTGAGAGAACTCCACACTTAGACCCTTATGCAAGAGGTGTATTCTTTGGCCTTACTGCAAGACATAATAAAAATCATATGCTTAGATCTGTTATGGAAGGTGTTGGCTATAGCCTTGTGGATTGCATGGATATAATTAACGAAATGGGTATAACAGTTGATGAAGTAAGGGCTTCAGGTGGTGGCGGTAAAAGCGAAATTTGGAGACAAATTCAAGCAGACATGTTTAACTGCGAAGTTGTTACTATTAACTCTAGCGAAGGACCTGCTCTAGGAGTAGCAATTTTAGCTTTAGTAGGTGTAGGAGTTTACCCATCCGTAATAGAGGCTTGTGATACTATTATTCATAATGTTACTTCACAAAATCCAATTAATGAAAATAATATATTATACAGTAAATATCATGATATTTATAAACGACTATATACAGCTTTAAAGCCTGAATTTATTAATTTAAATGATTTAGCTTAGAAATTATTATTTCTATATCTAAAATTTATATATTAGAATGCGCAAACTTACTACAAAGATGAGTTTGCGCATTTTATTTATGCAGTCTTAGTAGTTCCCTGCTAATATTTTATACTGTGCCATAATATTTTTGTAAATATTCAGCTACAATTTTAAGCATCCCATGAAGGTTCGGCATTTAGGATGTTCTGATAGTAGAGCATTTGTTAACAGACCCTAAGTTTACTCCATGAAAAATTTCCTAACGCACTTATTCGACGTCCTGTCTCAGAAGTGCTAGCAGCCCGTCCTGGGCTGCTTACGGAAATTTTTCATTACATA
>JAJYBA010000219.1 GCA_021779235.1 Bacillota bacterium | reverse complement strand
TATAAAAGCTGTGAATGTGAAATTCACAGCTTTTATTATTAAAAAAATTAATTGCAAAAGTTGTGATTAGTGGCTTCAACGATATCTGTATAACAAAAGAAGAATATAGTGTATCAATGGAAAATGTTATATACATACACTCAGTAAAACGTGTTGATGTTTCAATGAAATTAAGAGGAGGATATTAGGAATCTCCTTCATTCCTTCCTGGCCATTTATCTTTTATAAATATCAATATAGCAATAATAGATACGTATGCAATATTAAACAAAGTTATTTTAGGAACGATATATCCAAGTAAATCTCTTCTTTGTACTTCATTTTTAATTTGCAAACATAAATAAATTGCAATGGGAAATATAATCCAATACATCTTCTTATTATCTTTTATTTTTAATATATCACTTAGAATATAGGAAAATGCATAGTGCTCATTTGCTATAATCTTAAACATTGCTATAGTCCATAAAAATAAAAAGAAAAATCGAAAATTATTTATTACTGGTATATTTGCCCCTTCTGTTACTAGTAAAACTGGCCATAAAGCTATAGCGGTAACTTTATATCCTAGACAATAGATACATATAAGGGTAACCAAAACATAAATTCCCATAGTTATAAATAAGGCTTTTAAAGTTATACCTGTTATTTTATTTTTTTCTTTCAAAACTGGATAAAATAAAAATATTGCCTCCATTCCTCCATAGGCTAACGCTGATTCAATACTGGATTTAAAAACACTTTTAACCCCTGTTCCGAATACAGGAAGTAGATTTAAATAATTACCATTTTTTACTGAAGCTAATAAAGCCAATGTTAAAATAATAATAACATATAAGGAAATCTTATTGATTCTCGCCAATACTTTTATCCCCTTATTAGTTAAATAAATGGCTAAAAGCACGGTAGGTATGAAAATCTTTACTGGTGTTAAAAAAGGTGTTGCATGTACTCTAAAAATATTACTTAAACTAACAATGGCAGCTATTGTAAATATTCCAAATTCAATCATAAATAGAATATTGCATATAGTTCCTAATATCCTGCCTAAATATATCTTACTTAAAGTTAATATATTCTGGTTGGGATGCTTTTTCACATAATAAATAGATAGCAAAGCAATATATAGGGGATAAAGACCACCAATAATTACGGATATCCACCCATCCTGCTTTGCCTCCTGCACTACTCCATTGGGTAATGCTAGAATACTTGTTCCAATTATAAACCCCACTACCATTGCTGTAGCTTCGTTCTCTTCCAGCAAGTTATTTTTTAATTTCTCCATATTTTTTATTCTCCATGTGTATATTAGTACTGCCCTATTCCCATCTTATCAATTTTCACCTTTACACTTATTTTAATATCTGCATTGCTCACCTCTTTGTTCCAGTCGACGCCCATTTCTCTCCCATATTTTGCTACAGCATACATTCCTAAGTTTAAACAGTCTACTTTATAAATATTTTTCATGTTATCCAGAAAATCATTGCACATTTTCTCTATTTTTTTTCCCATAAGCTCTTCAAATTTTTTTTCATTTTCCTTTTTCATATCTTTATATAATGTGTTCTCTATGATGTCTCCCTGGAAATCTAATTCAATGTTGAATTCATATTTCCCTCCTCTCTTATTACATTCTACCTTTCTTTTAACCATTGCATCGTAATTTATATACTTATCTGAGGCTTCCTGCAGACTTAATATTCCTTTCCCTTCTTTCTCCCTAAGCATATTCATAATTTTGCTTTCCTTCATCGGTAATGCACACACCATTTTATCACCTTTAAATAAAGCAATGCCTGCAAAAGCAATTTTTTTATCTTTTATTTCTAAGTAAGGAAGTACTAAATTTCTTCCTTCAGAAGCCAATGATATATACATATTCAATAAAGTATATTCCGAAGATAAAAAGTTATAGGCTGTGGCATGTTGAATCATACCTTCCATATAATCTGCAGAACTAGGATACCCGTCTACCTTTAGGGTTAATATATCTACTGCCTTCCCTTTGCATACCGCAAATAAGCTTCTATCATTAATGGCTGAATTGGTAAAGAGTATATTTACTATATTTTCTATTCCATAGAATGCCTGTTCCTCACCTATTATTCCTATTTTTTCAGTTCCAATTACAAAAGGTTTACTAGAACTTAATTGTCTTTTCTCCCTAGTTTCTCCAAGACTGCTTGCATTTGCTTTTAAAACACTGCTGCTTTGTTCAAGCATTTCTTCAGGACTAATTGCATTATCACTAGCGAGCCCTCCACCTGGTTTTCTCTTAGTTTTAAAATCGTATGAAGTAAACGGAACGCTATATTGAACACTGCCATTTAATTCTTTGTTAATATCAAACCCAAATCCTGAGCCTATAATAATCTTTTCCATAGGAGTTACTTGCAATTTCTCTGCATAAACTGAGGCTATGAGAGCCACTAAAAACATAATTATTATTTTTTTCTTTTTCACAAGGCGTCCTCTCCTGTATTCCTATGCCGTACTTAATGATTATTAAGCATTAAACCTTCTATTTTTTCTTATTTACCCTGTATTGAATACTGTCCTCTTCCTACTTTATCAATCTGCACTTTTACGTTTACCTTAATGTCAGAGTTAGAAACAACCTTATCCCAATCTACCCCTGTGTCTCTCCCATATTTTGCTGCAGCTACCCATCCTAGTTGAAGGCAATCCACTTTATATTCATTCTTCATCTTTTCTAGAAACTCAGTACACATTCCCTTCACTTGTTTGGCCATATCATCTTCAAACTTCTTGGTTACCTCTACCTTTCCTGTCATACCTTTATATAACTCATTGCTAACTATTTCGCCTTTCAAACTTAAGTCGATAACAA
>JAJYBA010000218.1 GCA_021779235.1 Bacillota bacterium | reverse complement strand
CAATAATATATATTCACTTAATTTGCTAAATATTATTTCATTTATATGTTATGAGCGAGCCTATTTAATTCTTCGGAGGTAGCCGAAATTTCTTGTATACTTGCATTAATTTCTTCTGTTGTAACAGATTGCTCTTGACACTTATTTAACGCTGTTATACTCTTTTCGCTAACTGCTGAAATTTTATTTTTTATATTTTCTGTTATACTTTTAATTTTAGGAACAGTACTTTTAGACTGCTCAGATAACTGCCTAATTTCATTGGCAACTACACCAAAACCTTTTCCTGCTTCACCTGCTCTAGATGCTTCTATAGCTGCATTTAATCCCAACATCTTAGTTTGATCAGCTATATTTTTAATAAAACCAGATATTTCATTTATCTCATCTGATAGTTCAATAACTTCATTTATTTCTGAATTTAAGTTACTTTCGCTGGAATGAATTTCTGAAGAAGCTGCAGTTAATTGTTCTACAGCCATGGAAATCTCATTTAAGTTATGTTCAACTGTCTCAGACATATTTCGCAAACTCACTGCTACTTCCTTTGGCGTCATAATAACTAATGTAGCTTCCACTTCATTTTTATTATCTTCATCAAAAAGAGGGTAGCATGCTTCTAAAACATTTACACCATAAATTGAAGAATCAATTTCTTGAATTATTTCATCTTTAACCTTAATAACCTTTTTAGCAACTGAATCTTCACTTAACGTATCACCTACATTTATTGAAGGTATATCGAACTTTTTAGAAGCTTGTTTTTTTACTACTTTATTAGTATCTGTTACAAAAATTACAGAGCCTTCCGGAAACATTTCTGAAATTTTAGAAGCAAAATCATTAAAGGATCTTATGACATTGTTAATCCTTGGAATTACCATAGAGAAAGCTCCAACAACATCGTCACCTTTTAATAAAGGTATTGCAATAGTTACAAATTTTGTACCATATAGTTCGATAGGTACATTTGTAGTCAAAACCTTTTTTTCATGCATAGCTTTCATTGCTATGCTATTGCTTTTAACAACATCATTTACGTGAAAAATATCGATGTTAAATGAACTCGAGGCTTTTCTCCATACTATAGTATCGCCTTCTATGTGTATGAAGAGAACCCCACCTGGTATTATTTCTGCTTGAATTTCTGCAAACATCTTTAAATACTCAATTCCTTCAATCGGTAACATTCGCTAATCCCCCTTAATTATTAAATATTATATCAAGTCATTTATTTCATATACAGCAATACTAATTTATTTTTAATTATATCACTTTTTTCAGACAATTCAAACAAATCTCTACGTTAAATTTCAATTTTTACTATTAATATGCATATTTTTCGCAAACTTTTCATATTAATTAAAGCAAACTAAAAAAGCGATGCTTTAGTACATTGAATATCACAAAAATTTCAATTTGTAGTATTTTTATGTACTTAGAGCATCGCTTAGTTTTAATTTATTATATCAATTTTTTTATGCTTTCATTTGCATTATCGTTGAACAATCCACCATGATAACAAATTATATTTTCTATATCATATTGTGTTAACTTCTTAAGGGACTTAAGCGCCAAATCCTGATCATGATTTATTGATGAATCAGCTTTTGATAACTTGCCTTCACGATAAAATAGTAAATCTCCAGCTATAAGCGTTTTGCTTTCTCTTAAATATAAGCACATGTGTCCAATGGTATGGCCTGGAGTGTATATAACTTCAATGCCTCCAAGATAAGGAAGTACATCTCCATCCTTTAAAACTTCATCAACCTCTTTATAACCTGCTGCAAAACCGGTTTTCATCATGTTATACATTTGCTTCATATTTTCATCTAGTGCTTCAGCATTAGCTTCTAATTTTGCTAGCTTATGTGGAACTTTATCTCCTTGTATGTATGGCTTTTCTTCCACATGAGAAATTACTTTTATATTGTTTTTTATTTCTTTTACCATTCCATTTAGTCCACCAATGTGATCTATATCATGATGTGTAAGTATAATCATATTTATATTATCAAAAGGAACACCGGCTTTTTCAATTTGTTCTTTAAATAATTGCTGTTGACCAGGAAAACCAGTATCAACTAAAATCACATTATCATTTTCCCATATTAAGGTTGGATTTATCGTACCTGGTCTACCCATTGCTTCCGTGGAAATTTCAAGCATTTCTATTCCATTTGCTATTTTCATGATTTACTCCCTTCAATAATTTATTTTAACTATATTTTAGAAATCATGATCCTTTAATATTACATCATGAGCTCCACCTTCAACAATACTTGTAGAAGATACTATAGACATTCTTGCTGTATTTTGTAATTCTTCAATAGAACTAGCTCCGCAGCTTGACATTGTTGACTTAACCTTGCTTAGTGTTACATCAAGGTTATCTTTAAGTTTACCTGCATATGGAACGTAGCTATCTACACCTTCTTCAAACTTAAGGTTATCAGCGCCACCCATATCATATCTTTGCCAATTTCTAGCTCTGTTTGAACCTTCACCCCAGTATTCCTTAACGTAGTTACTACCTCTTTTAACCTTCTTAGTTGGACTTTCATCAAATCTTGCAAAATATCTTCCCATCATAACAAAATCAGCACCCATGGCAAGAGCAAGTACTACATGGTAATCATGAACGATTCCTCCGTCAGAACATATAGGAATATAAATACCTGTCTTCTCAAAATATTCATCTCTAGCCTTAGCCACTTCTATTACAGATGTTGCTTGACCTCTACCGATACCTTTTTGTTCTCTTGTTATACATATAGAACCTCCACCGATTCCAACCTTAACAAAATCAGCACCAGCTTCAACTAAATACATAAAGCCTTCTTTATCCACAACATTTCCAGCTCCGAGTTTCACATCCTTG
>JAJYBA010000033.1 GCA_021779235.1 Bacillota bacterium | reverse complement strand
CAAAAGATTGGTAATATATGTATACGGCTTACAAAATACAAAGAAGCGCTAGATTTTAATGGTCTAGCTCTTATCTACAAGAAAAATATACCAGAGGATTTAAGATATAAGGTATTATTTAATAATGTTCTATGTTATATTAATCTCGAAGATTACAGTAGCACATTAAATGAAATTAATCATATTGAAAAAACATTTCAATATTTAACTAAGCAAGATTCATTTGAACTTACTTCATTGAAATCATCATGTTACAAATATCAAAATTTTTTCAATGATGCATTACAAATCAATAAGAATTTATTATATTCTTTAGATGAAGATGAACTTGAAAATATAATCCTTGTTATGGGTAATACGCTTGATATATATACAACCTTAAAAGACAATAAAAATGTTAAAGTATATATAGATAAACTATTATATATGTTAAATAAAAACGATATATCAGAAAGTCCTTATTTATGCGGTATATATAAACAAATAGGTGTAGCTTGTAACTTAATTAATAACATTGAATTATCAAAAGAATACTATAAAAAGTCTATTAAAGTATGCAAACAATATAGAAATAAACAAATATTAAAGTATTCATTGGATGAGTTTTTAGACATACTTATAAAAGAGCAAAATTCACTTGAAATAAATGATTTCAAAAATGAAATCTTAGAACTAATATCATTGAATATTATACCTAGAGACAATATGCTTACACTAAAACTTATTAATTATTATAATAATATTAAGGACCATGAAAGCATAAATAGTCTATTAAACTTTTTATTAGATGAAAATAAAAAATAACAATAGGAACTGATATAACATTAAAATAAACTAATTAGGAGTCCAAATTAGTTAGAATTTAAACATCTATGGCCCCCAATTAGTTTATTCTGATTTATCAAATTTTCTATATTTTTGCGCGAAATAATCAATTATTTCGCGCATTTCTTTATTAGTTCGTAATATATACTACAATTAACTCTTACACTGGTAAATCTCTTTTTGAAAATATATATATACCGCTACCGTATAATACAACTGTCACTATTATTAACATTAATACTGGAAAAACTACACTTTTGCCAGCAATAATATCATTTGCATTAAAGAAAGTAAATATTGTGAAATATTTCAGATTCGCCAACTTACCACCCATATTTGCTAGCATTTGTATGAGAAAAAAAGCAATTGGTATTCCTGCACCAATGCTAAAAGAACGCTTAGTATCATTACTTATACAGGAAGCGAAAAAGCATATTCCACTTATGGATAAATGAAGAAAATATATAACTACATTCATCATTACTAATTTTCCAATGTCCAGCATTCCTGGATGAATTATTGCTGAAGAAACTATGATTGCAACTGTAGCATAAGTTATCAATAGGCCAATACTTACCCATAGACATAAAGCCTGTGTAAATGCAAGCTTTACTCTTTTATTTGGAGTAGCTAAAAGGTAAGCCATAGAGCCACGATCTACATACCCTGCTATCAGCTTATTTCCAAGAATTATAGAAAATATCACTGGAAACATTATAAGTATCATACCATATAAATCCGCAGCTATAAATCCAATAAGAGTATTCATACCAGCAGCAAAGCCAAAAGCCTTCATTATCCCTGGCATTGTTTTAATTACTTCATCAAAGGCGTTGCTACTATTGGGACTAAACATGTACACAATACTCAAAATATATATGGTTAATATATAGATAAAAATTATAAGTAGCTTATTATTAGCTTTCATCTCTCTCTTAAATAATGTAAAACTAAACATTTTTTTCACCTCCGTAATAATGCATAAATAAATCTTCAAGGCTCTGGGTCTTAATATCAAGAGTGGTTACTTCATATTTATCCAAAGTGTGTATAAATGGCTTTATGTTGCCCTTAACGGTGACTGTTACCTGATTTCCTTTGCTTTCTTTTATTTCAAAGCCTTCTTTAGCAAAGCTTGAAGCCATTTCTTCTGTTAAAAAGGTGATAACATAGGATTTTCGTTTTGATTGTGTCAGTGTATTCAGATTCTCTACTGCTACCAAATAGCCATCTTTAATAATTGCTGTGCGGTCACAGGTTCGTTCAATTTCATCAAAAATATGTGAGGACATAAAGATCGTTTTACCCTTTTCTTTTTCTGATAAAATAAGCTCAAGGAATTTGTTTTGCATCAAAGGATCTAGGCCACTTGTGGGCTCATCAAGAATTATAATATCCGGGTTATTCATAAATGCACATACAATTCCGATTTTTTGCTTCATACCCTTGGACATTTTTTTGATTTTGCCATTTGGGTCTAAATTAAACATATTAATTAGTTCCTGGGCACGGCTAAAATCTTTGATACCTTTCATTTCTGCAATAAATTTGATAAAATTAATTCCGGTCATATCATCCATAAAAGCAATTTCACCAGGAAGATATCCAAGGTTATTCTGAATTAAATCGCTTTGCTTACTACAACTCAGGCCATCAATAAAGCATTGCCCTTTATCAGGATGAATAAAACCCATAAGATGTCTTATAGTGGTTGTCTTTCCAGCACCATTGGGTCCTAAAAATCCAAATACCTCTCCTTTTTTTACTGAAATATTTAGATCAAAGACACCTTTTTTATTTCCGTAATCTTTAGTTAGTTGTTTGATTTCAATTACATTCACTTTAAATATTCCTCCTTATAAGAACTTTTTTTAAAAAATTCTATGATCTTCTCATATCCTTCATCAATTTCTTTCATATCTAGGTTAGGGTTACAAAATTTTTCCTTCCAAAATCCTTCAACACACCAACCAACTATATTAATTAGTTGTCCTATGTCTAATCCATCTTTGAATTTCTTTTTATCTATTCTTTCAAGCAGAAGATTTATGCTATTATTGGACTCAGTACTATTTTTCCCAACTATATCCCCTGCCACTTCTTCATCGTCTTCATAAAAGGTTCTCATCATAAAACTCAAAGAGTATGCATGTCGTTTCAACAGCTCATGTTTATATTTTGAGTGTAGCAAAAGTGCTTCAAAAAAATCTATTTCTGTCTCAGTCATTTCCTCTCCTGCTATTTCCCTCATGAGAATAAATACATAATTATATAGGTACAAATAAAACTCCTTTTTATTCTTAAAATAATGAAATAACAAAGCTTTTGAAATACCTGCTTCTTTGGCTATTTCCGACATGGGGGATTTTTTATAGCTATTTTCAGAAAACACTCTAAACCCAGCATTTATAATTGCATCCTGTTTCTCTTTAGGCAGATTATAAAATTTATTGTTCAAGTAGCTCCTCCTCTCATTGACCGTATCGGTTAATTATATTCTAACTCCATTGACCGATTTCGAGAAGCCACATTTTCAAAAATTTTTCAATTTATATATTTTATATTTGTTTCTGTATAAAACTATCCCCTAGGACCTAAAATCGAAAAAAATCTCCACCTAAAGCAGAGATTTTCTAATGTTTTATACTTCTTAATTTCACAATGCAATATTCTCTTTATATTGCTTAATTGCATACGCAATCAAAATAACCCCCCATTAACAATCCCTCACTCAAATGATTATTGATTCTCTGAGCTATTACAAATTTTCCTCAAAAACTCCTCCAAAAGTACCAAACAAAGCCCCTTTCTGTACTCAGCAGTAGACCGCTCATCCTCCATAGGTACTATAAGCTTAAAATACTCCGCTTTTATATCCTCCAGAATATTACTAAGTTCTTCTTTATTAAGTCCCTTAATCCTTTGTTCCAAATCCTTTGACCGTACTATGGTTGGACCTACTGCTCCAAAGGCCATTCTTATCTCCTTAAAATTCTCATCTTCAAAAGTGTAAAAGCCTATAAAAGATGCCTTTGCAACATCTGTAGATTTTCTTGTACCTACTTTCTTATAGTGAAATGAGGTAAAGCTGTTTACAGGAATTCTGATTTCCACTAAAAGCTCTTCTATTCTTAAATCTTTTTTTCCCGGTCCTAAGATAAAATCCTTTAATTCTATTTCCCTTCTACAACCTTTGCTTTCTATTATTAATATGGAATCTAAAGCATATAAAAGTGGTAATATATCCGCTGATGGCGAGGCATTGCATATATTTCCCCCTATAGTTGCAACGTTTCTAATAGCTGGGGATGCAATTGATAATATTACTTCTTTAAAATAGCGTGGCATTAATATATTTTCTTCCAATTCAGTAAGTGTGCAGGCAGCTCCAATAGAAATATATTTTTCATCTATTTTAATATTTTTAAGTTCTTGCAAATGCCTTATAAATACTACATCACTATCAAATTCAGGTAGACATCCAGGCCATTTCTTTGTTTTTACCATTAAATCTGTGCCACCTGCTAAGATTATACATTTTCTATCATTTAAAAATCTCAGGGCCTCATTCTTACTCTTAGGTACAAAAGCTTCTACCATAAGCCTTCCCCCCTTTTTGATGCTAGAGAAACTGCTTCTACAATAACATTATATCCTGTACATCTGCATAAATTGCCTGATATTCCTTCTCTTATTTCCTTTTCACTTGGCCTTGGCTTTTTACGTAATAGGGCTTCTGTTGCCATCATCATCCTTGGAATACAAAATCCGCATTCTACTGCGCCTACTTCCTCAAAACATTCTTTTACTATTTCATACTTAGGAGTTTCCCTATATCCGTCAATGGTAATTATTTTTGTACCTTCTAGTGTCCCTATTGGCACTAGACAAGAATTTATAAGCTTTCCATCAATGATTACTGAGCATCCACCACATTCACCTTCACCACAGCCTTCATTAACTCCACTACACCTAAAATCTTCTCTTAAAACATCTAAAAGTCTTTTCATAGGCTCCGCTTCAATCGAAACCTCTTTATAATTCAAGTTAAGATTTATTTTAGTTTTCATTTGGCATAACCTCCATTATATTAAGTTTGCAATTGACAGTGGACGGTTAACATAGAAATTAACTATTAGTGTATTTTTAACTACAACTATATTATATAACTTTTTTAATACTAAAATAACCATATAATCAAACTATATCTATAAATGTAATTATATAAATTATATTTTAACCACAAAAAACTACTGAAATATATTTCAGTAGTTAACCTTGCTAGCTTTTATCTGATGACACGAGGCTCTAATCTCACACTTCTTCAAGTGTGGATTAAGAGCCGCATGCCCTAGCCTATTTTTATTTTAATAGGCCAGTTCTTTCATTGAATTGTTCAATCAGTTTATCTAGTTCTGGTCCCATTTGATGTAATTTGCCCCAATAGTTATCATAATCATACCATTGTGCATTTAATTCATCTAAATCGTACATTTGTTGTTCAATCCATGTATAGTACTTAAGATTGTGGATTCGTTTTTTGCTTTGATATGTTAACTCTTCCATACTATCTGTTCTAACACCTAAAACATTTCTGTTATGATCAATGGCAGCATCAATTGACCTATACTCTCTACCTCTTTCTATTTCCATTTCTTCTAGTCTAGATCCATACATTTCTGCTGAATCCGTAAGAACAGTCATTACCATGTCATTTTCTGTTAACTCATAGTATTTAGCAAATTTAATACATGATAATATATTCGCTGCACCAGAGATACCAACATATGAAAGTTTAGTAATTACCTCTTCTGAAATACCTTGCTCTCTTAAATATGCTTGACCTGCTGGTTCATTAAAGAGTCTAAACAAACCTAATGCATCATTGTCATCAATTGCAATAACCATATCTGTATTTCTAACATTATGAATCCAAGGAATATGCTTATCACCGATACCTTCAATTCTATGATCACCAAAACCATTATTAAGTAAAGTTGGGCATTGAAGCGCTTCACCAACTGCAATTTTAGCATTTGGATATTGATCTTTTAAGAAGTCTCCGCTTCCAAGTGTACCTGCAGAGCCTGAGGTTAAGCATACACCAGCAAGTCTTCCGTTTGCACCTGCTTCAGCTTTGATAACGTCGTTCATAGCATTACCAGTTACTTCATAATGCCATAAGTGATTGCCAAGCTCACCAAACTGATTAATGATAACAACATTGTCTCTTGTATTTCTTAGTTCCCAGGTCTTATCATAAATTTCTTTTACATTACTTTCACAACCAGGAGTAGCAATAACTTCTCCAGCTACCTTTGAAAGCCAGTCAAAACGTTCTTTACTCATATTCTCAGGTAATATAGCAATAGATTTACAACCAAGTAATGCAGAGTTGTATGCTCCACCACGACAATAGTTACCTGTTGATGGCCAAACTGCTTCGTGATAAGTAGGATCAAATTGTCCAGTAACTAAACGTGGAACTAAACAAGCAAAGCTTGCTCCAACCTTATGACAGCCAACTGGAAAATACTTTCCAACCATAGCGAAAATTCTCGCTTTTACACCTGATATTTCAGAAGGAATTTCGATATAGTTTGGTAACTCATTATACAATCCGCCTTCTTTTACAGGTTGGTTTTTCCAAGAGATTCTGAATAAATTAACAGGATCAATATCCCACAAACCAGTGTTTTTTAATTTCTCTTTAATTTCAGCAGGTATTTTATTAGGATCTTTCATTTGAGCCAAAGTTGGAATAACAACATTTCTTTCCTTAGCACTCTCTATAGTTTTTTCAAGTTGTTCCTCATTGATAGTTAAATCTATTAATTTTTTCATATAAAACCCTCCCCTTAATATATAACTTTATTTATTCTATGGTTACGTTCCTAGATGATGATGTCTAAACTTCAAAGGTAAATCATCCCTTGGAACTAAGAATTCTATTTATGTTCTTCTAAATAGTTAATAAGTAAATCTAGTTCTGGCTTGATCTTATCTGGCTTTGTAACAGCCTTTTGAGCGGATTTTACATCCTTAAGCCCACTACCTGAAACAATAAATGCTACACTTTCATCCGGTGCTATAGTTCCTGTACCAGCCAGTTTCATAAGTCCTGCAAAGGCTGTAACTCCTGCGGGTTCACCAAATACTCCTGTATGTCTTGCAAGAATTGTCATGGCATTTAATATTTCTTCATCACTTACATCCACTGCAATTCCCTTACTTTCCTTTAATGCATTAAGTGCCTTGTACCCATTTCTTGGTATACCAACGGAGATACTGTCTGCTATTGTTTTTGGAGCCACATAGTCAAACTCATCTTTATTATCTCTAAAGGCTCTATTCACAGGATTTGATCCCTCTGCTTGTACTGATACCATTACTGGTAGCTTGTCTATTATGCCAAGGTCATAGAATTCCTTGAAACCCTTCCATACCCCTGCAATAGAGCAGCCATCACCAACAGACATAATTACTTTATCTGGAACTTTGAAATCAAGCTGCTCACATATTTCAAAAGCCGCTGTTTTCTTACCCTCAACTAAATATGGGTTAATTGCACAGCTTCTGTTATACCATCCAAAATGATCTACTGCCTTTAAACAAAAATCAAAGGCTGTATCATAGTCTCCATCTACTAAAATTACCTTGCTTCCAAACACTAAAAGTTGTGCAAGCTTTCCTTCTGGAATTGCCTCAGGAACAAAAATATAATTTTCAATACCCATACAGGCTGCAAAGCCAGATACTGAAGATGCTGCATTACCTGTGGAGGCAGCACATATTACATCTTTTTTAAGCTCTATAGCTTTTGCAACTCCTACAGCTGAAGCTCTATCCTTAAAGGAAGCAGTAGGATTTCTTCCTTCATCTTTTATGTAAACATTTTTTATATTTAGAAATTTTTCTAATCTACTAGATTTGTAAAGTGGCGTAGAACCTATTTGTAGTGGAGCTGCTCCCTTTAATCCCTCTAGTGGAAGAATCGGAATATACCTCCATATGTTAGGATCCTTATTTTCCTTTAAATATTCTTTAGTTAATTCTTTCTTAATTAAATCCATATCATAAATAACATCAAGGGTGCCTTCCGTGCCACAGTGTGGGCAATTATACATAACCTCTTCACTTACAACTGAGCCACATTTAGAGCATTTTAAATGTTTAATTTTTTTCATAAGTTCCCTCCTTTTCATAATAAATTCACAATGAAATATACTTTGATGATGCCTGTTATCTAACAAACATCTCCATCTTTTTTTAATTCTCAATAATATATTAAGCAATAACTATGCCAAAATATATTGAGGACAGGATGCCTGATATCAACACTTCCCCAATGTATTTTAAAAAAAACCGTAAAAAAAATTATCAAAATGATAAATATTATCATTTTGATAATTTTGCCTTTTGTTTGAATTTTCAGTCACTCAAAGCGTTAATTATTAATAATTTATCATTTTGATAAATTATATTCTTCAATTTTCCTATATAAGGTCGCTATCCCTATTCCTAGCTTTGTTGCTACAATTTTTTTTCCTTCAGTGCTTGTACCATATTTATCTAAGGCATTTTTTATTGCATTTTTTTCAAGGTATTTTAGTGTATATATCTCATCATCATTATTAAAAATATTAATTTTATTATGAAGAATACTTTTAGGTAGAATCTCTTTTGTTATTATACCATCAGTGCCCACCATATTGATAATGTATTCTACAGTATTCTCCAGTTCTCTCACATTACCAGGCCACCTATAGTTATAAAATACTTCCCATGTGTCTTCGGATAATTTTATATTTAAAAAATTTTTATTAAATAAATTGCAATATTTCTCAATGAAAGCTTCTATGAGTGGTTTTATATCTTCCTTTCTTTCTCGCAAAGGAGGTATTTCAAGAGGGATTACGTTTAATCTATAGTATAAATCCTCCCTGAATTTATTTTCTTTTATTGCTTTTACTAAATCTTTATTTGTTGCTGCAAGCACCCTAACATCAATATCAATAGTTTTATTTGAACCTACTCTTGTAATGCTTCTCTCTTGCAGCACTCTTAAAAGTTTAGTCTGGAGGTAAAGAGGCATATCCCCTATCTCATCTAACAATATAGTACCCTTATTAGCAAATTCAAACTTACCTATTTTGCCCATAGGATCTGCGCCTGTAAAAGCACCTTTTGCATATCCAAAAAGTTCGCTTTCAAGAAGCATATCTGGAATAGCTCCACAATTTATAGCAATAAAAGGTTTGTCTTTTCTATTACTTTCATCATGTATAGCTCTTGCAAACATCTCTTTTCCAACACCACTTTCCCCAGTTATAAGTACTGTAGATGTAGAAATAGCAATCTTCTTAACATTTTGCTTTAATTTTTGAATCTCTTTTGATTTTCCAAAAATATCTCTGCTATTTATTCCTTTATTGAAGGCAGTAAAATTTGATAACTTCTCTTTAAGCTTCTTTGCATCTTGAAAGAAAAACATTCTATCATATTCTACTTCATTAAATCTTATAGGATATATACTTCCAACAACAAAGAAAACCTCCTTATCTACCATCAATTTGTACTCTTGAAGATCAAAAACATTATCACCACTTGCCTTAATTTCTACTTTGCGATTTATAAAATTTCCTGATAAATTTAGTTCTTTTAATCCACTTTCATTTATATGTGTAATACAATTGTCTTTGTTTAATATTATTAACCCTTGCTCAGTTTTATCAACCACCAAATTGAGAAGTTGCAGCAAGCTCTGCGTTCTCATTTTTTCTCTTTTTTCATAGGCAGTGCTACTTATAAACTCAGAAATCTGCTGCAAGAAAGCCATATATACATCAAAATTCTCCATCAGGTGTTCCTTTTGGTTGTCATTAATGCATATTAGCCCAATAACACCTATGGTATCTTCCTTTAATTTTATAGGTGTACTCATTTCAAATTTTTCCCCACAGAAACCTCTTTTGGGGCAAGGTACACAAAGATTATCTTCTCCTGGTTCATAGATAATCTGAGACTTTCCAGATTTCATAACTTTTTTATAAACGTACCCCGCGTCAGATATATCTACATCTATTTTATCTTTATAAATCCCTGTACCTGCTATCCTAATTAAATTATCGTCTACTATTTCAACTTCAACTTGAAGAATCTGCGATAAAATATTTGCATACTTAATTACCGCTTCTTGTATGTCTTTTAATATCGAGTTCAATACTGCCACCCCCATGAGTAAATAATAATTCAAACTCTTCATAATACTAATTTTAAACTTTCCGTATATCTAAGTAAAGGTAATAATCCATAAATAACTATTAATGGCAAATATAAAAATGATATAACCATTCAGCGGTAATTTTAAGCTTCCCATGAAGGTTCGGCATTTAGGATATTCTGATAGTAGAACATTTGTTAACAGACTCATTATATATTATCGGTCACACTCCTAAATGCTTTCACCTTCATAATTATAATTTATCTCTATAAATATGACTCATATTTATATATGTAAAGATTAAGTTATAAAAAGACACCTTACCTTCAAATATTATATATATCTGACAGTAAGGTGTTAGTATTAACTTTATGAGTACTAAAAAGAGGTGCTATACCTTCGTTGTAAACCTCAATGATTCACCCTCAACTCCCGAGTTAGGTATTCACCCTCTCCCCCTATAAAAACACCATCTCTAACTACAAATTTTCCCTTAGAAATAGTACTACATACCTTTCCTGTTAACTCCATATTTTTGTAAAGATTGTAGTCTACCTTTGAATGATTATCCTTTATAATATGATGATCATTTGGATCAAATACAACTATATCTGCATCTGCTCCTGGAAGCAGGGTCCCTTTTTTAGGATACAAGCCATGTGTCATTGCAGGATTTTTTGTGAACTTATCAATTATCTTTTCTCCAAACCTTGCGTACATAAGTGGGAAAGAATATTCTACTCCTCCTATTCCCATTGGAACTTCATTAACAAATTCTTTGTTTTTTTCCGAGGAATTAAAAGGACAGTGATCTGTACCTATAGTAAAAATATTATCTATTTGAGCATTTAATTTCTTTACTTCCCTTTCACTTCGAAGCGGTGGAGTCATTGTGTACAAATACCCGTCCCTCTGTAGATACTTAGAAGAAGAAAACATAAAGTAATGAGGACAACTTTCTATAATAAAATCTTTATTGAGAATACACTTATAATTTTCTTTAAGTCTTTCAACAGTTGTCCCACAAGTGGTATGCACAATATACATCCTTCCATCCCTATACTTGGTCATTTCAGCAAGCTTTATAACCTCACTTATTTCTGCCAATGCTGGTCTTGAACCTTCATGCTGTAACACGTGTATCTTCCGGCCTTCAAGTACTAGTCCATCATTTTCTGAATGCGCAAGTAAAAGGGTTCCTGTTTCTTTAGTAATTCTTAAAAGCTTGTCTATAATCCTATCATTTGTACGCCTATTGGAACTTGAATAAGTGGTAAATAGCTTTATTGTAGGAATTCCCAGTGCCTTAGCTTCACTGATAAAGCTATTGGGTTCTTCTTTTAGATCAGCAATGGTTGCATGAAAGGCATAGTCAATAACACTATCCTTAGCCAAAGCCATTCTTTCATTAAACGTTTTCTTTAATCCTACATTGCTTTCTACTGGGTCTAAAAAATCAATATAAGTTGTAATACCCCCAAAAGCTGCAGCTATTGAGCCACTATAAAAATCATCTACTGAGGTATGGCTCCCAGTTGTAAGCTCAAAATGTACATGAGGATCAATAAATCCTGGTAATATGTCCATTCTCTTTGCATCATATTCTTCTTTTGCTTCTAGCACTGCATGTGAAATAGTTGATATTTTATTATCCTTTATATACAGATTTCCTTCATACCAATGACCTTCTATATATATCCTTCCATTTACAATTCCTAAATCAAACATCTTATTACACCCTCTCCTCTCTTCTTTAAGCGCATGCTTGTACATAATTTTCTTTTCTTTTGGATAGATGACAATTGACAATGAACTGATAAGATTAATCGTCCACATCAACTATATTTATATAAATTAACTATTTTTTTCTTAGATTATGCTAACAAAAGTATATATTGCGTAGAATGCATTTGAATAAGCCTTAGTAATTCTTAATTTATTTTATTTGCATATGCGTGAAGAAAAATACATGTTTGAGTGAAACGAGTTTGTATTTTTTAGCAGATGCATATGCAAATAAATTTTAGAATTACTTGGTGACGTGAAAGCATTTCAAGCAATATGTACTTTTCGTTATAGCTTAATCTAAGAAAAAACACTTAGTTTATAATAGTTTGTTACACTATTCTCTGTCTTTTCACATACAAACTAGGTATAACAGCATACATAGCTGCTGCCTTTATTAATTCACTTTTAAAGGTTCTTTCATTAGGTG
>JAJYBA010000217.1 GCA_021779235.1 Bacillota bacterium | reverse complement strand
TCATAATAAAGTACCACAAGATTTAAGAATTACTATACCAGAGGCAGAAAAACTGATTAATGATTTTTACACAGCATATCCAAAGGCAAAGGAATGGCAAGATTACACATTTCTAAATGCCATTAAAAATGGATATATAGAAACCCCATTAGGACGTAAACGAGAAACTCCACTAATTAAAGGTAGATTAGATGCATACAAAGCATTAGTAAAAAATGATAGAAGTGCAAGTTTGTCATTAAAGCGATCTAAAGAATACTGGAAACTGCGTGACGAACAGAAGCAGTGTAAAAATTCTTTAATTCAAAGCACAGCTACAGATTATGCCAGTTTAGCTGCAATTAAAGTACATAGAATGTTTAAAAAAAGTAAATTACAAGCTAAACTATATTTTTGGGTTCATGATAGCATTGTATTTCATTGTCACATAGATGATGCAATTTTAGCAATTAAGCGTGTTTGTGACATAATGGAAGGTCCAACTATTAAGTATAAAGGTGACCCAGTTAACTATCGTGTAGAGGCTGAAGTAGGATACACTTATGAATATATGCAAAAAATAGAACGGGATCTTATTATTAACAATGCTCTAACAAAGGATATTATTTTAGAAAAACTTAATAAGTCATTAGATGATGATGTCAATAAAGCCTTTAAACTAATCATTAAGTCTACTAGCACAGAAATGGGAAATATTAAAGACTATATTGCTGTGATGAAAGAGACCAAATCAGATTATTTTAATGAGCTTGTTGAGAAACTTGGCTTAGGGGTTAATACTCCTGATGAATATATGTCATTGCTAAATAATGTCACATTAACAGAATATCTTGAAAGTTCTGATACATTGTCATCTATTGATGAGGATACAGACTAATGGCATCTGATAAATATAGTATATTAGATAACTTGAATACAAAACTTGGGGTTGACGATGAAGACCTAACAAGACTAGTTGATATTGTTATCGAAGAAGAAAAACAAATAGCCTCTTATAAAGATGTAGTTTGTGATACTGTGAATGCTTATCACAATGAAAAAAAAGAACTGATAACATTAATTGAAGAGTTAGTTACTGTATTATCCGCTGCTATGGATAGGCCAGAAAATCAAACCAAGAAGCAGGAAGAACTATTAAAAGATACATGTTCTAATTTATTAATTAAAGCATTTTCAATTTTAAACCATTAAAGCTATAATTAATAAACTAGCAACAAGGATATTAGCTATGTTAAATAATAAAACTACTACTGTGTTTACAAATAAGGTTGCTACTGCTTATGAAAAACACAATGCTGTTGGTGTAAATTCCGCTTGGCAAACAAGCAATATTGTTCCAAGTCACTATCTACAGGAAAGTGCTAACTATGAAGAAAGTCCATATTTTGAATATAATGTAAAAATTACATATTAATTTAATGTAATTTAACGTTTAATATTATTCTATTTGGAGAGTTAATGGCTACATTAAAGCCTTACGATATTAGTACAGAAGAAAAACGAGAAGAATTTCTTGTTAGTTATATGCCATATGTAGAGTCAATAGCTAAATCAGTAGTAAGGAAATTCCACTGTTCTCAGGATATTGGAGATTTAATCTCATGTGGGTACAATGGATTACTAGAAGCCTCAAACAATTTCGACCCAACAAAAAATGTAACTTTTCAGTATTATTCGTATCTTAGAATTTATGGTAATATGGTAGATTATCTACGTAAATTATATGCAGGTACAAATACCACTGTTGCACTTAAAAAGAAAATTAATGAGCTAAATGACATAAATAAAAGTATGCATAATGGCGAAGATATTACAACAGAAGATTTAGCTGATGCACTAAATATGCCAGTTAACAAGTTACAAAAGCTTCAAAATAAAATTAATAACACTACATATGTTATGACATTTTCAGAAATGGCTAATACACAGCCAGATGAAAACCATAACAATATAGCTAATACTTTTGCAGATACCTCAAAAGCTCTATCTGAAGATGATGTAATTTTAGTAGAGCAACTGTGGGGACGTATGGAAAAAGCTTTTTCAGATAAAGAGCTTGGTATAATGAAGAGTATTTATTTAGAGGATAAGACATACCCAGAAATTTCAGATACATTAAACATTTCTGCTAAAAGGATTTCTCAGATTCATCTTAAGTGCTTAAAGCGACTACATAAAATAGTGAGTCCACCTAAACCAACTAGGAACACACAACTTTGTGCTAGCTAATACAAACTTTATGCCTTTGTAAATAGTTCAAAATTAAACATATGAGTAAAAAACTTGATATATCAGTTCTTCAACAAGCTGCTAAAAAGAATGGCGGCCTTTTACTATCTCAAACATATGAAAATAGTAAAACAAAGTATTTTTGGAAATGTAACAAAGGCCATGAATGGCAAGCAATAGCATATCCTATTATAAACGGAATAGCTTGGTGTGCCCAATGTTCTGGTATAGCAGCTTACAATGAAAATCAAGTTAAATCTCTTGGACTTCAAAAAGGATTTGAACTAATTCCAGAGCTTGCGAAATATAAAAATAATAAAACAAAGCTATGGTGGTTATGCAAAAATAACCACAAGTTTACCTCTCGTTTAAATGATATTGTTTCTGGATATGGCTGCCCAGAATGTAGTAGAGTTAAAGTTCCTGATATATCTAAACTACAAGCACATGCTGAATCTCTGGGTGGCAAACTAATATCCACAAAATATATTAATTGTGATACTAAATATGAGTGGTCTTGCAGTAAGAATCACACATGGACTGCTACATGGCATATGATATCGGGAGGTAATTGGTGTCCGTATTGTAAAAAATGTAAAACAGAATTCGAATGTAAACAAATAATAGAACAATTAACAGGTAAACAATTTAATAAGTGCCGTATTATACCTTTTAATAATAGTA
>JAJYBA010000216.1 GCA_021779235.1 Bacillota bacterium | reverse complement strand
GAATAATATACTATATAGTGATGATAAGTTATAAAGATCATCTATTTTTATTAATTTTTTTTGTAAAACTAACATATTGATTTTTTTGCCAAAAGAAAGAGAATACACAAAATTATTTACACGTCCAGTAAAGATTTTATTTAAGCTTCCAAGCTAAATCGTTCCATCTTATTTCATTTTTAAAATCATTAATTTTAGTATCATTATCTATAACTAAGCATTCCATTCCTAGCATTTCAGAGAAGTCTCTTAGTTGATCTACAGTTACGTTGAATGAAAAGCTTGTATGGTGAGCACCACCAGCAAGTATCCATGCTTCAGCAGAAGTTTTTAAAGATGGTTGTGGTTTCCAAAGAATTCTTGCAACAGGTAATTTAGGCATAGCCTTTTCAACTTTTACTGCATCAACAGCATTTACGAGTAGTCTGAATCTGTTACCCATATCAAGAACTGTAGCACAAACTGCCGCACCTTCTCCGCCGTTAAATACTATTCTAGCAGGATCAGCTTTTCCACCTATTCCAAGTGGATGAACTTCTATAATAGGTTTTGTAGCAGCAATAGTTGGACAAACCTCAAGCATATGAGCTCCAAGAATCATTTCGTTATTAGGTTCAAAGTGATAAGTATAATCTTCCATGAAGGAAGTGCCTTTATTTTGAGCCATAATCTTCATAATTCTAACTAAAGCAGCTGTTTTCCAATCTCCCTCACCACCGAAACCATATCCTTTTGCCATTAAATGTTGAACAGCTAGTCCAGGAAGTTGTTTCATGCCGTTTAAGTCTTCAAAGGTAGAAGTGAATGCAGTGAAACCGCCTGCTTTTAAGAAGGTCTCTAAGCCTATTTCTATACGAGCTTGTTCTCTTACTGAATCCCTACCAACACCAGGTACTAAAAGTTCTGGTGCAAAATCATAACATTTAGAGTATTCTTCCATAAGATTTTCAATTTGTTCTTCAGTAACTTCATTGATTTTAGCTACTAAATCACCTATTCCATACCCATGGATTTGCCATCCAAATTTGATTTGAGCTTCAACCTTATCTCCTTCAGTTACAGCAACATTTCTCATATTGTCTCCAAAACGTGCTATTTTTAGGGTTTTTCCTTCTAGGTATGCAGCGGCAACGGATAACCAAGCTCCTATTTTTTCTAGTACCTCTGAATCTTGCCAATGGCCTACAACGACTTTTCTTTTAATTTGCATTCTTGCACCAATGAACCCAAATTCTCTATCACCATGAGCTGATTGGTTAGTGTTCATGAAATCCATATCTATAGTATCCCAAGGAATATTAGCATTAAATTGAGTGTGTAAATGTAAAAGTGGCTTTTTTAATTGAAGTAAACCTGAAATCCACATTTTAGCGGGTGAGAATGTATGCATCCATGTTATGATTCCTGCACAGTTTTCGCTTGAGTTTGCTTCTATTGCAAGTTGCTCGATTGCTTCAGGTGTTGTTAATAAGTCTTTATAAACTATTTTATAAGGAGAATTTATGTTGATATTTAAGCTTTCAGCAATAATTTCTGAGTGTTTAGCAACCTCCTTTAAAGTTTCTTCACCATAAAGGTGTTGGCTTCCTGTAACAAACCAAAATTCATAAGGTTTTGAATTTAACATAAGTAATACCTCCAAATATAAATTTTATTAATGTATTAAAGTTGTTGTACAATTCAACTTGTACGTACAATAAGTACATTGTAAACCTTTTTTTTATAACTTTCAATAGGATGTTAAGAAAAATTAAAGAGGATATTTTACGACAATCCTTAAAAGAAACATTGACAATATAAATTTTTGAAGTAAAATAAAAGTATAATCATATACGTACAAGATTGTGTCTGGAGGAGAAAACTATGAGTCATGAAGATAAACTCTCAAAATATATGCAGATTGCTGAATATTTTAAGGGAGAAATTTTAGAAGGTAAGATATCGCCAGGCGACAAATTATTATCTGAAAATGAGATAGTAGAAAAATTTAAAGTTAGTAGACATACCGTAAGGCAAGCATTTATGGAATTAGAAAAAGATAAATATATCTATAAAGAACAAGGCAAGGGTACTTTCTGTTCTTATTTGCAAAGTGAAAACAAAGCAAATAAAAAGACTGTTGCGGTGCTTACAACATATATATCTAACTATATATTTCCAGCTATTATTAGTGGTATTGAAGATGTTTTAAGTTCATCTGGTTATTCATTACTTTTATTTAATACCAATAATGAGAAAAATAAAGAAGCGGAATACCTTCAAAAAATAATGGAACATGATGTAGTAGGACTTATTGTAGAGCCAACTATGAGTGCATTAGAAAATGTAAATTTAGAATATTATAAGCAGTTAAGTGATAAGAATATACCTTATATATTTATAAATGCAAATTACGAAGAATTAAATTCACCATATATAATTATGGATGATGTTGAAGGTGGATATGTCCTTACTAAATATTTAGTTCAGTTAGGACATAAGAATATAGCTGGAATATTTAAAAGCGATGATTTGCAAGGCGTTAATAGAAATATTGGATATGCAAAAGCTTTATCAGAGTTTTCTATTCCTTTAAATGAAAATATTATTGGAAAATATAAAACTAATGAAGAAGTGTTTTCAACCTATGAATTTACCAGCAATTTGCTTAGAAGAAATGAAAGACCTACAGCCATAATTTGTTATAATGATCAAGTTGCAATACATGCATTACAAGCAATAAGAGATGAGGGACTTAGAGTACCGGAAGATATTTCAATTGTTTCTTATGATGATTCTTATATAGCTACAGCTACAGAAGTTAAACTTACGACCGTAAGACATCCAAAGGATGAAATGGGAAGACGGGCAGCTAGATTTTTATTAGATATTGTAGAAGGGCGTGTAGAAAAGCCTTATTATGTTTATAAACCAGAACTAA
>JAJYBA010000032.1 GCA_021779235.1 Bacillota bacterium | reverse complement strand
GAGGCTCATGATGTTAGTATTAAATCATCACCGACCGTGCTGTAACATTAACGACTTCAAAAGGAAACTCTCCAACTTAACTATAAAAGTTGGAGAGTTTCCTTCTGAAATGTCGTTAAATCATAATTATATAGAAATGTTGTACTAGATAATTACATAGTACAACATTTTTTTTAAAAATACTGGTTGATTTAATGAGAAAAGTGTTGTAATATAGTTATAAGAGATAGAAACACGAACGATTAAAGAAAAATAAAATTTAATATTCGCAAACTCATATATGCTTAGAAATATGGACTAAGCGTTTCTACCAAGTAACCGTAAAATACTTGACTATGGGTGTTTTGATAAAAACAATGCAATAATTGTAAAATCAATGATTTTTATTATTGTTCATGACTTCCTTACAAAATATAAAGAGGTGTTCTTTGTAATTAAAGAAATTACTTTTTATACTTGCGTATTGTAGGTTTAATTATTTTTATTATAAACTCCTTAGTTAACGGTTAACTCGTTAACTAGGGAGTTTTTTATTTTGATATGTATAGTATGTTGGAAACACAATAATTAACTTGAGCATAAAGGAGAAGATTTATGGAAGCATTAAAGAATAAAATATTAAATGAAGGAACAGTAGTAGGAAGTGGAATCTTAAAGGTTGATAGTTTTTTAAATCATCAAATTGATATAAAACTCTTTAATGAAATTGGACAAGAGTTTAAAGAGAGATTTGCAAATCAAGAAATTACAAAGATCTTAACTGTTGAAGCTTCGGGTATAGGTATAGCATGTATTGTGGCACAATATTTTGGTAACGTTCCTGTAGTTTTTGCAAAAAAACATGAGGCCACTAATTTAGATAGTGATACATATGAAGCTGATGTATTTTCTTTTACAAAAAATAAGAATTATAAAATAAGAACAAGTAAAAAATACATAAAACCAGAAGATAAAGTTTTAATAATTGATGACTTTTTAGCAAATGGAAATGCAGCATTAGGGCTTATAAAGATTGCACGACAAGCTGAAGCAGAAGTGATAGGAGTGGGAATTGTAATCGAAAAAGCATTCCAGAATGGGAGAAACTGTATAGAAAAGGAAGGCGTTAAAGTAGAGTCATTAGCAATAATAAAATCCTTACAAGATAACAAGGTGGTTTTTAATTAAAGGATTAATAATTATTGTTTACCATAGAAAAATTATTTACAAAAGTAGAATATAGGAGGAATTAATAATGAAGAAAAAATTAGGAAGTTTATTATTAGCATTTTCATTAATCATGTCCTTAGCACTGGTAGGATGTGGCAGTGAGAAGAAAACTGAAACAAAAACTGAAACAAAAGGTACTGAAAAGAAGGAAATAACGGTAGGATTTATATATGTAGGACCTGTAGGAGACGAAGGCTGGACTTATTCTCATGATGTAGCAAGAAAAGAGTTAGAAAAACAACTAGGTGTAAAAACTATGTTTAAAGAATCTGTTAAAGAAGATTTAGCAGAAGTAGAAAAAGTATGCGAAGAAATGATTAATCAAGGAGCTAATGTTATTGTAGGAACAAGCTTTGGGTTTATGGACGGAATGGAAGCTTCAGCAGCGAAGCATCCAGACATTAAATATCTACATGCATCTGGATACAAAACTTCAGAAAATATGTCAAACTATTTTGGACGTATGTATCAAGCGAGATATCTTTCAGGTATAGTTGCTGGAATGAAGACTAAAACTAACAAAATAGGGTATGTAGCAGCACACCCAATTCCAGAAGTAATAAGAGGAATAAATGCTTTTACTCTGGGAGTACAATCTGTGAAGCCAGAAGCAGTAGTAAAAGTAAAATGGACTAATACTTGGTATGACCCAGCTAAAGAAAAAGAAGCAGGAAAAGCTTTAGTTGCAGAAGGTGTAGACGTAATTACTCAACATCAAGATACTGCAGGTCCATTACAAGCAGCGGAAGAAGCAGGAATATCTTCTATTGGATATAATACGGATATGCAAGCTAAAGCACCTAAATCATATATGACATCACCAGTTTGGAATTGGACACCATATTATGTTGAACAAATAAAAGCTATTCAAGAGGGTACTTGGAAATCAGGAAGCTATTGGAAAGGTCTAGAAGCTGGAATAGTTAACCTTGCACCGTTAACAGCAAATGCACCAAGTGGAGCAAAAGAGGCTGTAGAAAAAGCTAAAGCAGCTATCCTGAGCGGGGAAAATAAAATATTTGTAGGACCTATAATGGATCAAAGTGGAAAAGTTAAAGTTGCAAAAGGTGTAGTGATGACGGATTCTGAAATGCTACAATTTGATTGGTTTGTTAAAGGCGTAGAAGGAAAAATAGAAAAATAAGATATTATATTGTTAGCCCACAAAAGCGATTGCTATATAGTAAGCATGAAATTTTATGCTTACTATATATGTTAGATTTTGTGGGTTCATCATATGACTCAAAAATATGAAGGATTGGAGAGTTTAAACATGGATAAAATTCCTTATGTATCTATAGAAAATATTAGTAAGACGTTTGGAAAAGTAATAGCTAATAAAAATATGAATTTAACTATACATGGTGGAGAGATCCATGCACTTTTAGGTGAAAATGGGGCAGGTAAAAGTACTCTAATGAACATGTTATCAGGAGTATATACCCCAGATAGCGGTTCTATTTTTATTCATGGGAAAAACATGAATTTCACTTCTCCAAAGGATGCTATTAAAGCTGGAATAGGAATGATTTATCAACATTTTAAATTAGTTGAGGAAATGACTGCGAAGCAAAATATATTACTTGGGCAAAATAGAGGTCTGTTTTTTAATGACAAGCTAGAAGTTAAAAAAATCAATGATATATGTGAAAAATTCCAGTTAGAGCTGGATATAAATAAATATGTTAGTGATATGGCAGTGGGAGAGAGGCAAAATCTTGAAATATTGAAGGTACTGTATAGAGGTGCTAACATTTTAGTATTGGACGAACCTACTACAGTTTTTACTCAAAGTGAAACAGAAAAATTATTTAAGATAATGAGAAAGATGAAAGAGCAGGGTTGCGCAATTATATTTATAAGTCATAAAATGGATGAAGTAATGGAGATCTGTGACAGAATTACTGTTTTAAGAAAAGGTGAAGCTGTAGAAACAGTTGAAAAAGAAAACACTACTCCAAAGCACTTAACGGAACTCATGATGGGGCGTAAGGCGGATTTATCTATAAATAGGGTAGAGAAAGAGCCAGGAGACATATTATTAGAAGTTAAAGACTTAAAAGTGTTAAACGCCGAAAAAGCAGAGATAATTAAAAAAATCAGTTTCAACCTAAGACAGGGAGAAATTCTTGGTGTAGCTGGAATTGCAGGTAGTGGTCAAAGGGAATTATGTGAGGCCATAGCAGGAATTGAGAAGGCTGCAAGTGGTGAAATAGTTCTTGAAGGAGAGAATTTAGTAGGGAAATCTCCTAGAGATATTATTAATAAAGGTATAAGTATGAGCTTTATACCAGAAGATAGATTAGGAATGGGACTAGTTGCATCTATGGGTATGGTGGATAACCTTTTATTAAAGGACTATCATAAGCAAAAGGGCTTGTTTATAGATAGGAAACCAGTTATTGAGAAAGCAAAAGAAATGGTAAAAAAGTTTGAAATTAAAACTCCAGACATACACCATTCTATAAAATATTTATCCGGCGGGAATATTCAAAAAATATTGGTTGGAAGAGAATTAAGCATGTATCCGAAGATACTTATTATGGCATACGCAGTAAGAGGTTTGGATATTAATACGTGCTATACAATCTACGACCTAATAAGTGAAGAGAAGAAAAAAGGAACGGCAGTATTATACATCGGAGAAGATTTGGATGTATTAATACAGTTATGTGATAGGATTATGGTACTTTGTGATGGCCAGGTTACTGGCATTGTTGATGCAAAGGAAGCCTCAAGAGAAAAAATTGGTATGATGATGGTGGGAAAAACAGTAGAGAAGGAGGAGATATAAATGATTCAGATTATAAAAAGAGCAGAAATCAGTAAAACTGATAATTTTAAAATTAGAACCATTGCAATCCTCCTATCCTTAGTAGTGCTAGCTATGTTTTTGCTAGTAATTAAACTTAATCCTATAGAAGTGTATGCTTCACTTATAAAGGGTAGCTTTGGAACAACTTATAGTATAAAGCAAACACTTATTAGGGCAATACCACTGATTATAACTTCACTTGGAATATCTATAGCCTTCAAAATGCAATTTTGGAATATTGGTGGAGAAGGACAAATAGTAATGGGAGCATTTGCTGCTAGCTTTTTTGCTTTAAAATTTCCTCATATGTCTAAATTTCCACTGTTATTAATAATGTTTTGTGCAGGTATTTTAGGCGGAGGCTTATGGGCATTAATTTCAGCTTTGCTTAAGGGAAAATGGAAAACTAATGAGACCATTGTAACCTTAATGTTAAATTACATTGCCTTAAAATTTATAACTTATCTACAATATGGACCTTGGAAGGATAAAAGAGCAATGGGTTTTCCTAAAATACCTAATTTCACTCCCAATGCAACGCTTCCAGAGGTTTTTGGTATACATATGGGGTGGATAATCGCAATTATACTTGTGATTATAGTGTATATTTTCATGAAATATACCAAGAAAGGCTATGAAATTTCAGTGCTAGGAGAAAGTGAAAAAACAGCCTTGTATGCAGGTATTAAAATCCAAAAGACTATGTATATAGCTATATTTTTAAGTGGAGCACTATGTGGAATCGCTGGTGTAATTCAAGCTTCAGCAGTGAGTAGAACTTTGTCGCCAGAAGTTGCTGGTGGAGCTGGATTTACAGCTATAATTATAGCTTGGCTATCAGCATTAAGTGCACCAATTATAGTAATAGTATCTATACTTTTTGCGGCACTTTTAGAAGGAGCCTCATTTATTCAAACTGCCTTTGGAATACCGGAGGCGGCTGCACAACTAATACAAGCAATTATACTATTTTTCGTATTAGGCAGTGAATTCTTCACCAGATATAAAATAAATCTTCTAGCTCAAAGTAAACAAAAGGAGGAAAATAAAAATGAATAGTATAACAACATTTTTAGCTGCTGCAGTTGTAGCTGGTACACCTCTACTTTTTGCTACCTTAGGTGAAGTATTAACTGAAAAGGTAGGTAACCTTAATCTAGGCGTAGAAGGCATGATGCTTATGGGTTCTGTTATTGGATTTATGGCAGGCTTAAATACGGGAAATCCAATATTGGCCATGATAGCTGCAGCAATTTCAGGAGCCTTTGGAGCATTAATTTATGCATTTTTAACTATAACTCTACGAGCAAATCAAGTTGTATGTGGTCTAACATTAACTATATTTGGAACAGGGTTTTCAAGTATGATAGGTAAAAAATTGATTGGGCAAGTTACCCCAGATAAGGTTAAAGCGTTTTTTGTACCTACGAGGATTCCGCTAATAGGACATATACCTTTTATAGGCGATGTATTCTTTAATCAAGACGTATTTGTATATTTTGGATATATTGTAACCGTGCTTTTGTTTATATATTTATATAAAACTACTAAGGGTTTAAACACCATGGCAGTTGGGGAAAATCCTGCAGCTGCAGATGCGGCTAGCATAAATGTTAATTTATATAAATATGTTAATACCTTAATAGGCGGTGCGCTTTGCGGTTTAGGTGGAGCATACCTATCACTTGTTTACGTACCAGCTTGGCAAGAAAATGTAACAGCAGGCAGAGGATGGATAGCTGTAGCCTTAGTAATTTTCGCAGCTTGGAGACCTCATAGGGCACTTATAGGAGCGTATCTCTTTGGAGGACTTGATATAATAGGCTTTAGACTTCAAAGTTTACCTAATTTTGCAGTATCTCAATATCTTATTGATTTGCTTCCTTATGTAGTTACAATAATTATTTTAGTAATAGTATCCATGAAGAAATCTAGTAAAAATTCACCACCTGCTGGACTTGGTAATCCTTATTTTAGAGAGGAAAGATAATCAGGCTTACAGGTGTCTTAATCTCTATAGTTGTAAAAATTATTGAAGTGCATGGTAATAATAAAAAATTACCATGTGCTTTTTTATGGTGAACAATAGGGGACGGTTAAGAACTATTTCAATTCTAAATTCTGAATGATGGGGGACAGTTAACAACTAATTCAATTTTTCGTGATAGAGTAGGGGAAATGATAGGGACAGTTAATAAGTTTATTGAACTCTTATATTTCTATTGTTTTCCTAATTAATTTAATACTGGCATAATATTTCAAATAGTTGTTAACTGTCCCTGACTTTTTTGTTTGGTGTAAATAGTTATTAACTGTCCCCAATGATTTACTCAATTATTTTGTGTATAATTATAGTGTGATATTTTAATAAATAATAGGAACGGTGAAAACATGGAATATGCAGTTATTACATTTACAGAACAAGGAGATAAAATAGCGGATAAATTAGCTTTAAGTTTTAATATTGATTTATATTCAAAGAAAAAACAAAGTGATTTTAATTTTAAGGAAGTTAGTAAAAAGGTAATGGAAAGTTATTCAGCTATAATATTTATAAGTTCCACAGGTATTGCAGTCAGAGCTATAGCACCACACATAAAAAGCAAGGATATGGACCCTGCAGTATTAGTTATAGATAATTCTTGTAATTATGTTATAAGTCTATTAAGTGGTCATTTAGGTGGAGCGAATGAGTTTACCTTAGAGGTTAGCAAGTGTCTTATGGCACAACCTATAATAACTACGGCTACAGACAATTTAGGTATTACTGCTCCAGATATGGTAGCGAAAGATAATGGACTTATTATTGAAGATCTGAAAAAAGCAAAAGATATAGCTGCGCTTTTAGTAGAAGGAAAAAGAGTTGGTTTTTTTGATGAAAAGGGAATAGTACAAACACCTGCTGGATATAGTAGTAATTTAGATGATATTAGTGGCTTGCTTTACGTTGGTAGTAGAGAGAGTATTAATGGGCATCTACAGGGACATATTGTACCTACGCTTAAATTAATAAGAAGTGATATTGTACTTGGAATAGGTTGTAGAAAAGATTTTTCATCTGAGAAAATGCAGCAAACAGTATTAAGGGTGCTTAAAGAATATAATATAGATAATAGAGCTATAAAGTCGGTTTCCACAGTAGAAGTTAAAAAAGATGAGGTGGCAATAAAAGAATTAGTAGATTATTTAAAATGCCAACTTAAAATATTCACTACGGAAGAGATAAGGCCAATACAACATAAATTTGAAGGTAGTGATTTTGTAGAGAAAACTATTGGAGTTAGAGCTGTTAGTGAACCTTGCGTAGAACTTAGCGGGGCAAGGATTATAAGTAGTAAGATGAAGCTTGAAGGTATGACCTTATGCATAGGTCAGGTGTAAAGTAATTAGATATAAAAAAAGTGTATTTTGAAAATAAGCAGGATTTGGATGAATATTTATAGAATATAAAAATTAAACTATATAAGTAATTCAAAGATGGTTTAGGTACATGAAAATAGACTAGCATACTGAGTTGTTATTTATTTAAATGTGCTGAGATAATAATTATGTAATAAGAGGGAGTGTATTTATATGACAACAGATAATAGAGATGAAGTTTCCATGAATGATATGATGGATAAGATTGATGAATCTATGGTGCATATTAACAGTGGGGACATTGTTAAAGGAACTGTAATTTCTGTAAATGAAAGTGAAGCGCTTGTTAACATAGGCTTTATGACAGATGGAATTATACCAAAAGAAGAGATTTCAAATGAAAAAGATATAAATCCTGCAGATGTTGTAAAGGTTGATGATGAAATTTTTGTATATATAATGAAAGTTAATGATGGAGAAGGAAATGTGCTTTTATCTAAAAAAAGAGCAGACAACATTAAAGTTTGGGATAAATTCCAGGAAATTTTAGATGAAAATAAAGCTTTTGAGGTGACAGTTAGTGAAATAGTAAAGGGTGGAGCTACAGCTTATGTTGATGGAGTTAGAGCCTTTATACCTGCCTCACAAATGTCAAATGCTTATGTGGAAAATCTACAAGATTTTAAAGGTAAAACTTTAGAAGTTAAAATAATTGAGTTAGATAAAGAAAACAAAAAAGTAGTTCTATCTAGAAAAGTAATAGAAAAAGCAGAAAGCGAAGTTAAGAAAGACATAGTTTGGAATGAACTGAAAAAGGGTGAAAAGAGAAAAGGTGTTGTAACAAGACTCGCTAAGTTTGGTGCATTTGTAGATTTAGGTGGCATTGATGGTCTTATTCACGTTTCAGATTTATCCTGGAAAAGAGTTCTTGATCCATCAGAAGTTGTGTCTGTTGGAGATGAAGTAGAGGTTTATGTTTTAGATTTTGATAAAGTAAAGGGAAGAATATCTCTAGGGCTTAAAGATGTAGCGGGAAATCCTTGGAATAACATATCAAGCAAATACCATACTAATGATATAGTAGAGGGAACTGTGGTAAAATTAATGGAATTCGGAGCTTTCGTACAACTTGAATCAGGAATAGAAGGACTAGTCCATTTATCAGAGATATCAGAGGATCGTATAGCAAAGGTTTCTGATGTATTAAAGGTTGGAGACACTGTAAAAGTCAAAATTGGTGAAATAAATGAAAAAGATAAGAGAATAAGCCTTAGTATTAAAGAGGCAGCAGATAAGGGCTTTGGCGATTTAGCTAAATATAATGAGGAAGAACAGGGTGTAACTTTAGGAGATTTATGGAAAGATAAATTTAAAGATTTTAAATTTTAGTAGAAATCATAGATTTTAGTAAGATTTAGGGTACAAAACAATTATTAATTGTTTTGTACCCTGGAACTTTACAAGGAGGTAAAACATTGTTTAAGTGTGAAATCTGTGGAAACCCAGCTGATAAACATCATATAGTTTATAGAAGCCAAGGGGGCATTGAATTCCCACTTAACTTTAGATACCTTTGCTCACAGCATCATAGGGGACCTAGCGGACCACACAAGAATAGAAAATTAGATTTAGAGTATAAGCTTCACATGCAGACAGAACTACAAGATATTTTAATAAAGGAAGTTTATGCTATTGAGGAATTAGTACTTTTGCTTAATATAAATAAAGGTATGATTAAAAGACTTTTTAAGGAATATAACAAAGATGATAAAGGCTTTAGAAAAGCGGATATTATTTTTAGGCTTATGGGAAGAAAAAGATATGATGATAAGATGCTTTTGGAAGTAAAGTATTTAGAAGAAAAATCAGAATAGCCATAGGTCACTTCAAATAAAAGTTATATTTACTATATTTTTAAAATATCAAAATTAAAACAAAGAAGACAGCTATGTTTTTTTATAGCTGTCTTTTTATCTTTTAGAAAATTAACGGGGTAACAATGCTAAGCAATTTTGTTTTTTCGCTAAGTGGGTTCATCCATGAATGATCTATAGTTGAAGGATATTGTATTGAATCACCTGCTTTTACAAGATAATCGGTTCCAGCAAGATTTACAATTAGTGCTCCTTCAAGTACATAAACAAACTCTTCCCCCGGATGATTAAATTTGGTTCCGTGCATTTGCTCAGGGGGAATAATGATCAACATAGATTCGATTTTTCTTCCAGGAAAATCACCGCTAATTCTTACGTATTCAGAATTTGAGCCTTCTATTTTAAATGACTTTTCTTCATCTGCTTTTACTAAAAAATTATGAATTTCTGGGGTTTTAAAAAAGTACTCTATTTCAACGTTTAATGCTTCTGCAATTTTTTTTAAAGAAGTAATTGCAAGAGAAGAAGAACCATTTTCTATCTGAGATAGAAAGCTTACTGATAGACCTGTTTTCTCACTTAAATCTTTTAAAGTTAGGTCCTTTTCTTTCCTTAGGTTACGAATCTTTGCTGATATTTCATCAATCATGAATTTCCTCCAATTATTAGGTGTAGTTATATATATTTCTTAAATAGTAACATAAGAAATATTTTTATTCAATATAAGACTAATTACAATAATCATTAGTTTGTAAATGCTTCTAGTTGGGCCTCATATAAATCATTGTTATATGTAATTAATTACAGTGACACTTAAATAATTACAGTAATACTTTAAAAATTATGTACATTGTTAAATTTATATGATAAAATCATTAATAGAAATGATATAATTTTCTGATTATTGTTCCTGAATTAAAGTATCACTTGTGGTGATGCAATATTAACGACTTCAGAAGGAGATACAAACCCATACTGAAGATTTCTCTTTACTACAATAGGGAACCCCAATTATAGAAGAGGGAAACTTTTGTGCTGAAATGCCGTTAATAGAAAATGGGAATAAAAATGAAAAGTAGTTTGTAGTGCTCTGCTAAATGCAGGGAATCAAAACGTAATCAAAATATTTCAGGAGGGGATTTTTAATGATACAGGAAAGACTTAACAAAGTTCTAAAAATTATGGAGGAAAAGCAAATACCGCAAATAATAGTTTCGGATCCATCTGCTATATTTTATCTTACAGGAAGATGGATACACTCTGGAGAGAGAATGCTTGCTTTGTATATTAACCTAAATGGGCATAATAAGTTGTTTATTAATGAATTATTCCCTATAAGTGAAGATTTAGGTGTGGAAAAGATATGGTTTAATGATACTCAAAGTCCAGTAGAAATCCTTGCAAAAAACGTTGATAAAGAAAAGACGATGGGTATAGATAAAAACTGGCCAGCTCATTTTTTAATAAAACTAATGCAACTAAATGGTGGTAGCACATTTGTTAACGGATCTGAAATTCTTGATACAGTAAGAATGTGTAAAGACGAAAGTGAAAAAGAATTAATGAGAGAAGCATCTAAATTGAATGATAGTGCTATGGATAAAATGATAAAACTTGTTTCTGAGAAACATTCCGAAAAGAAAATGGGGAAATTACTTGGTGACATATGGGAGGAAATGGGCACTGAAGGACATTCCTTTGATCCAATTATAGGTTATGGTGCAAATGCAGCAGATCCTCACCATGAAATGGACAACTCAACAGTTAAAGAAGGAGATAGTGTAGTTATTGATATAGGATGTAAAATGAATTCATACTGTTCAGATATGACTAGAACTGTTTTCTACAAAAGCGTATTAGATCATAGTAGAGAAGTTTACGAGATTGTTAAAGAAGCAAATAGAAGAGGAATTGAGAAAGTTAAACCAGGAGTTAGATTTTGTGATATAGATGCTGCAGCTAGAGATTATATTACAGAAAAAGGTTACGGAAAATACTTTACGCATAGATTAGGACATTCAATAGGAATTGAGGTTCATGATTTCGGTGATGTTTCTTCCGTTAATACTGATAAAGTTCAAGTGGGACAAATTTTCTCCATTGAACCAGGTATTTATTTGCCAGGGGACGTAGGCGTTCGTATAGAAGATTTGGTAATAGTTACTGAAGATGGATGTGAAGTAATAAACCATTATACTAAGGATTTAATAATAGTAGAATAATATAGAAGTAGAAATAAATTAAAGGCAGTCTTTCATATAAAGCAAGACTGCCTATTTTTATTAACCTTTATTTAAAATTGCACTTATAATATACTCAGAATTGCCTATTTCATTATGAGAAGTCTGCGTTAGTTCGACTTTATAGCCAAGTTCAATTGCTGAATTATATAAATGACTAAGTCCTATACCCATATCTACATGGTTCATTTCTTTAAGCATTTTCTTCGTTAAAATATTTTTATTTTCTAGATATAAGTCAAATTTATTACTACTAACTGATAATTTCCAAGGTTGAGAGTTAACTGCAGAAGGAGCATCAATAAGTGCTTGTATTATAGTTTCATATTGATTTTCATAAGTGCCAGTAACTAGTTTGTTCTTATCTAATCTCTTTCTTGTTGTCACTGGTTTTAATTCTTCAGTAGGATACCCAAAAGCAATTAAAATTATATAGTTTTGATTAGGTTTTACATTCACTATAGTTCTAAATACTTCCTCTTTAATTGCACTACCTACCCAACAAGTTCCAATTCCAAGCTCTGTTAGTTTAAGAACTATTTCCTCACCCATGAAGCCTATGTTCTCTAAATGCCCTTCCTTAGTTTCTGAAGTAAAGGCTAAATAATGAGGAGCTTTTACTTTTGTATAGTTACTAAGAAGGCCCTTAAATGTAGCGGTAATTTTCTCACCATCTTCAATTAATAATGCTTCCATCAGTATATTCTCAAACAAAGGTTTAGCCTCATTTATAATAGTTTTAATTTTTTGCATATCTTCAGTGGACACACTTTTCTCTTTATAATTTCTTATGGATTTTCTTAAATTTATAGCTTGTATCATAA
>JAJYBA010000215.1 GCA_021779235.1 Bacillota bacterium | reverse complement strand
AATAATATTAAGAAAATAAATTTAGGGGTGATTGTATGCAAATAGGAGTTATAATGGGCGGAATATCAGCGGAAAAAGAAGTATCTTTATTGACGGGAAAAGAGATTATTGAAAACTTAGATAAAGACAAATATGAGGTTATACCAATACCAATAAATAGTCAATATGAGCTTATAGATAGTGTAAAATGTTTACAGTTTGCGTTTATTGCACTTCATGGAAAATTCGGTGAGGATGGGAGAATTCAAGCAATACTAGAAAGTATAGGGGTACCTTTTTCAGGATGTGGTGTTTTAGCTAGTGCCCTATGCATGGATAAAAATATAAGCAAAAAATTGTTTATAACAGAAGGAATAAAAACGCCACAGTGGATAATAGTAAAAGATGAAAATGAAGTGGATTATAGTATAATAGAAAATATAGGGTATCCTTTAATTGTAAAACCCAATAGTGGAGGGTCAAGTATTGGAACTATAAAGGTAAATTCTAAAGAGGAACTTAAAGAAGCAGTCATAGAGGCTTTAAAATATGATGATGAAATTATAATTGAAGAATATATAAAAGGTGAAGAAATAACCTGTTGCATATTAAATGGTGAGGTGCTTCCTATAATCTCTATAAATCCTAAATCAGAATTCTTTAATTATAGCTCAAAATATGATAAGGGCGGTGCAGAAGAAAAGATTATCGAACTGCCTAGAACGCTAAGAGAAAAAGTTGAGGAGATTTCCTTGAAATGTTGGGATACTTTTAAACTTAAGGTATATGCTAGAGTTGATATGATAATAAAAAATGAAGAAGTATATGTACTAGAAATAAATACGCTACCGGGTATGACTGAAAACAGCCTTTTTCCCAAAAGCGCTGCAGCTTATGGGCTAAATTTTAGTCAGCTTTTAGATAAAATAGTTCAATACTCTTTATGTGAGTAAGAAAATTAGTGCTCTTTATGGTATTAGGTAATTAAGTAATATCTTTATAGAAAGAAGGTGTCAAATGTTTTTTGATATAAAGTTAAATAAACGTGAAAGTATGTATATTCAGGTTTACACTTATATGAAGGAAATGATAGAAGAGGGTATGCTACCTTCTGAAAGCAAGCTACCCTCAACAAGAGAGATGGCTTCTATGATGAAGGTTAGCAGAACTACAATCATGAGAGCCTATGAACTTCTTGAGGATAGTAATTTGGCTTATACTGTAGATGGCATCGGCACCTTTGTCTCTAAGATAGATGTAAATAAAGATAATGAGTGGAATACGAAATGGGTTAATAATATTAGTAGCTATGCCAGCTCTGCTGAGAAATTAGATATTATGAAGCATGAAAAATTATATAAAAAAGGCATGATTTCATTTAAAACTATAGCACCGGATGAAAGTTTATTTGATGTTGAAGAATTTAAAAGGGCTTTCCTAAACACAATGTCCATTGAAGGCGAAAAAATTCTTAATTATGGTTATGCAAAGGGATATAGGCCTCTAATTAATTTTCTGCTGGAGTATATGAGACAAAAGGGAGTTAATACAACTAATAAAAGCATCTTAATAACTAATGGATTTACAGAAGGTTTTGATATAGTCTTATCTTCAATTACTGAAAAAGGCGATAAAATTATATGTGAAAACCCTACCCATAATACAGCCATAAAGTTAATGAGGCTCCATGAGGTAGATATAATAGGCATTGAGGTTGATGAGGAGGGAATAAACTTAAGTAAATTAAAAGAAGCTCTTTTGAGCAATGATATAAAAGCTGCTTATCTTGTTCCATCGTATCATAATCCTACGGGAATGGTTATGCCTTATAAAAAAAGAGAAGATATCTATAAATTACTAAAAACACACAATGTGCCAATAATTGAAGATGGATTTAATGAAGAACTTCAGCATTTAGGTACACATATTGCTCCTATAGTATCTATTAGTGGTGAAGAAAATTCAGTAATTTATATAGGAAGTTTATCAAAAATTCTTTTTCCGGGAATAAGGATAGGTTGGATTTTAGCTGATGAAAAACTTATTGACATATTAGAATGTGTCAAGAGAAGCAGAAACATTCATACCTCCTTTATAGATCAAGCAATTTTATATGAATATATGAAAAGTGGAAGCTTTGAAAGATACGTAAAGAAAGCTAGAAGTATATATAAAGAAAAATATGAGTTAATCATAAAGCTAACTAAAGAGCACATACCACATAAATATATATTAGGTGATGGTGGACTTTATATATTTATAAAACTAGATGGAATTAACGCAAGAGAATTATTAGAGAGATGTTACACGCGAGAGGTTATATTTACTCCAGGAGATATATTTCATACTGATGATGGTGGAAAGGATACTATAAGACTAGGATTTTCTAGAGTTTCTACGGAAGAGATAGAAAAAGGTATAAAAATAATTGGAGAAGAAGCAGGAAACTGTATTACTAGGCTTAAGGAAGAGAATGAAAAAAGATAGGAAGAATTATTCTTCTTATCTTTTTTTGAAAAGATTTTATATAAGACTTATCCCTTTTTCATAATAACTATCCATAACTTCTTTTGGTACTAAACTTCCACCAGTGGCCCAAGCAATATGAGTAGCATTAGCCATCTTATATAATAAATTATGGATTTTTAAATAATTTATTCCAGAATCATTCTTAAGTAGCTTCGTAGCACCTATAATTCCCGCACAAGCTGAAGGTTCTAGATATATGCTTTCTGAATCTATCAAAGAGCTTAAAAGCATATACAATTTATTATCTTCTACGGTATAAACACCGCTTAGTAAATTTTGCATAGTTCTTCCTACGAATCCAGAGGGGGTTCCAACAGCAAGACCATCTGCATCAGTAATGTTATCAATGCCAAGGTCTTGAACAGAAATTTTTTCATGCAACTCTGTCATTAATCCTAAAAGCATACAAGGTGAATGTGTAGGTTCTGCAAAAAAACAGTGAACATTA
>JAJYBA010000214.1 GCA_021779235.1 Bacillota bacterium | reverse complement strand
AATCTCAAATTTTTCTAGTACCCTTTTATTCATAAGATCATCCTTAGATTTTACTGTTCTAGCTATTTCATAAAGCTTATTATTATAATTTATAGATACTAAAAAATCCGTAGTCATAACGATAAATTCTCCCGTTTCAGGATGTTTGGGATGCTCGAAACCTAGCTCCTTAGCAATAAGTATTGTATCTTCAATGGGAAGCAGTGGAAACTGTTCTCTTATATCTTGAACCTTGTCTGAGTACTCCAGAAAATAGAAATAATTTCTTTCCATATCTGATAAAAACTCATGTTGCCTTCCTGTTTTTATTCCCTTTATCCTACTTACTCTACCTAAAGAAGGTACATCCTGAATTCTAATCCAGGGTTTATATTTGTCGCCTTTTCCTGTACCCCTTCCTTCCTTAAGCATTTTAGCTATATCTACCTTTCTTTTTCGTTTAGCCATTCATTTCACCTCTATTTATAAAGTAAAAAACTGCACACTCTCACCTTAGATGAGAATGTGCAGTCTTTTTACATTCTTATATTTGTTTTACATTTTTCTATACTACATTCTCTAAAATATAGCATATCCATAATAAATATTTTCAATCAAACTTTTTTACAAATTATCATACTTTTTTATAAATTATCAAACTATCTTGTAAATTATCAAACTTTTTTATAAAGTTACAGTCTAATTTGCCACTTGGGTGGCACCTATTCAACAGTTACTGATTTTGCAAGATTTCTTGGTTTATCCACGTCGCAACCTTTTTGTATTGACATGTAGTAAGCCAATAATTGTAGTGGAATTACTGAAATTACTGGAGCTAATATATCAATTACTTTTGGTATATAAGTTACGGAACTAACTGTTTTCTCAATTTCAGTGTGACCTTCTGGTGTGAAAGCAAATACTTTTGCTCCCCTAGTAGTTACTTCTCTTATATTACTTACCATCTTGTCAAATAGTTCTTCTTGAGTCGCTAAAGCTATAACTATAGTTCCTTCTTCCATAAGTGCTATAGTACCATGCTTTAATTCTCCAGCAGCATAGGCTTCTGAATGAATATAAGATATTTCCTTAAGCTTTAATGAACCTTCCATTGCAACTGCATAGTCAAGCCCACGTCCTAGGAAGAACATATCTTTGTGCATATAAGTTTTTGCTGTGAATTTTTGTACAACTTCTTTATTTGTTAGCACTTGCTCTGCTTTTTCTGGAAGTTCTAACATAGCTACTTTAATTTCTTCTATTTGTTCTACACTTAATGTTTCTTTATTTTGAGCAAAGAATAATGCTATTATATACATAGCTATAAGCTGAGTTACATAAGCTTTAGTTGATGCAACTGCTATTTCTGGTCCTGCCCAAGTATATAACACATCATCTGCTTCTCTTGAAGCTGCACTACCTACCACATTTGTTACCGCTATAACTCTTGCACCTCTAGCTTTTGCAAGTCTTAAAGCTGACATAGTGTCTGCAGTTTCTCCTGATTGGCTAATAACTATCATTAGTGTGTTTTCATCCATTATTGGATCTCTATATTTAAACTCAGAAGCTATATCTAGTTCTACTGGAATTCTTGCAAGTTTTTCAATAACGTATTTACCTACAACTCCTGCATGGTATGCAGTTCCACAAGCTACTATATATATCTTATTTAAATTTTTAATTTGTTCTTTTGTTATCTTAATATCATCTAGTGTGATTGGCTTGCCTGCAACTATTCTTGAAGTCATTGTGTCTCTAATTGCTTTTGGCTGCTCGTGGATTTCTTTTATCATAAAGTGTTCAAATCCACCTTTTTCAGCTGCCTCTGCATCCCAAGTTACATGGAAAACTTCTTTATTTATAAGCTCGCCTTCTGTATCAAGAAGCATTATTCCTTCAGTAGAAATTACAACAAACTCTTTATCTTCTAATAAATATACCTCTCTTGTATGATTTAATACTGCTGGTATATCTGAAGCAACAAAATATTCATCTTTTCCTAGTCCCACTATTAATGGACTATCTTTTCTTACTGCTATTAATTTATCTGGTTCACAGCTTGATACAACCGCTATAGCATAGCTTCCATCTAATTTAGCAACAGTCTTCATTACCGCTTCAACTATGCTACCATTATAGTAGTAGTCTACAAGGTGTGGTATTACTTCTGTATCTGTTTCTGATGTGAATTTATATCCCTTTGACATTAACCATTCTCTGAGGTGAATATAATTTTCTATAATTCCATTGTGAACTACGCTAATAGTCCCTTTTTCATTAGTATGTGGATGAGAATTTTCATCCGATGGTTTTCCGTGAGTTGCCCATCTTGTGTGTCCAATACCCACATTTCCTTTAATTGGCTCTTCTACTAATTGAGCTTCTAAATTTGCAAGTCTTCCTTTACATTTAGCTACTCTTAAAGTGCCATCATCTATAACTGCGATTCCTGCTGAATCATATCCTCTATATTCTAATTTACTAAGGCCTGCTACCAAAATTGGTGAAGCCTCTTTCTTTCCTAAATATCCAACTATTCCGCACATATACATCTTCCTTTCAAATTTAAAATTTTGCACAAGCTAATAAGCATACTTCCCATCAATGCTTTTGACAATTATTTTAAAGATAGTATTTACATTTGCCCTACATATAATAACTTTATATATTTAAGAGCTCGTAAAATACCATCATAATAATTGATGGAAATATACTAATTAGTTATCACCTAATGGTGATGTCATATTTATAAAGGTTTTAACACCAGGTTGATTTTGTTACAAAAATCACTTTTTGCTTTTATCAACCGTTAACGGTAGTGCGCTACCGTGGGGCATCCGCCGAAGATTTCGATACTCCCCATCCTCGTCAACTCAAGTTATCTTTAACTATTAAACAGCAATACTAGTCAATACTACTCTTGCTTACATGCTTAAATAACTTAAGTTCTGGCGCTTTTATTTTTTTAATTTAACATCTGTAATTTATCTATTTCACACCACCTCCATCATAATATATA